>DASWWM010000001.1:0-5883 GCA_036405975.1 Minisyncoccota bacterium
TGCAAGGGCGATCTTCTGCTCCTGTCCCTGGGACGGTTCTATACCACCCTCGAACTCCTTTCCGAGCTGCTGCTGGTAGCCGAACTTGTAGTCTGCAATGAAGTCGTGAGCTCCTGACTGGTCGGCTGATTCCTTTGCCAGATCTTCCGACAACTCAATGTCTGACCTTCCCATGGCAATCGCGTCCGCAATCTTGAAGTCATGAAGCATGTACTTCTGGAACAGCACTGATACGTATCCGACCCATTCGTCATGATCAATGTCTCTCAGATCGATTCTATTGACGAGGATCCGTCCCTCAGTAGGGTCATAGATTCGCATGAGCAGCTTGATGAGGGTTGATTTCCCCGCACCGTTTTCGCCTACCAGTGCGATGTGCTCTCCGGGTTTGATCTCAAAGCTCACATTCTTGAGGATCATGTCGTCCCTGCCGTCGTACTTGAAGCTGACATTCTCGAATGCGATTGTCGGTGCCGATGTGAGCCCGAGCTTCTCGGCCCCATCCTTGTACTGGATCTTGGAAGGCGTATCAAGGAAGGTAAAGATATCCGTCGCGTAGAGGTTCTTCTCGTATTGCTCGGCGATCGTCTCCAGAAGCTGGTTCACTGAGTTCACTAGCCCTCCGAGAACGCCAACGATGAATACAAGCGTACCGGGTGAGATTTCTCCGCTTGCTACGCTCTGTACCAGTATGTACAGGCCGAATCCGAATCCGGCTGCCGCCACGAGGTTCGCGAGTCCTGCGAATACGAGCCTTGATCGGTCAACTTTCTGCTGCTCCTTTCTGAAATCTCCAAGAATTCCATCTGCAATTCCCAGAAGCTTGCTGTTTGCCTGAAGGAGCTTGTTCTGCATGATTCCGGTTCGTGACTTGATGTGGTTCCGCACGTGGTCATAGAGTTTTCTTCGAGGCGAGTTCTCCGACCAGATTCCCCACTGCTTTGCTCCGAACTTCAACCTCACGACAAATGTCGGTATTGCTGATACGACTGCGACGAGGTAGAGCTGCCAGCTGATCGATGAAGCAATGACTGAAGAAAGAATGATGAGCGTGACGTTGGCGATGTTCCTGAACTGCCGATCCACTAGGTCCCAGATCGGGAATATCCCCCGATGGAATGCCCTCTGGAGCAGGTCCTGGAACTTCGGGTCCTCATGCGTCGCTAGGTCCAGTTCGGTCCTCTTCTGGAGTACTCGCATCTCGAGTCCTTGTTCGAATGTGACGAGCCAACGCTTGTCCATGAACAGTCGGACTTCTGCGGCAAGTCGGGTCGCAACCCATGCCCCTGCATAACCCAAGACCAGGTACAGGGCGGTCGTTACAGCCGTTCCGTCCTGCAGTACCTCTATGAGCTGGTCGATAATGTCTCCGAGGATCTTGCTTTGAAGAAGTGGCAGGACGTATACGATGATGAGCGTTACCGACATGAGTATCGTCGGCCATTTTGAGTACTTGATGCTGAGCGCAAAAGACCGGCTGATATTCTTGAAAAGCAATGCCAAATTCTTGATTTGTTTCATTCCTGGGGTGATTAAGATTGTATAAAAAGGTGCTGGTACGAATAGTCGGACGTATGGAACCGTCCGACATTACAGAATTATGAAATTTTCCTGAAAATGACCTAAACGATAAGTCCTGTGGCCTTTCGCACCTGGTGCACAAGCGGATGGGTCTTTTCCCGCATGATGGCACCGTTCTGGGCCAGGAGCGTCCGGACCGCATCCTTGTCCTTTGCGATCTCCGCTCGCCTCGCTCGAAGCGGAGTGATGAACGCGATAAGATCCTCGGCGAGCGCATCCTTAAGCGGCTTGTACTTCCCTTCAGTGCTTCTGTAGAAAGTCTTGAGCGATTCTTCATCTTTGAGGTGCTCCTTGCCGGCTGCGATGAGTGCTGAATTTCCGATCAAGAGCTTGTGAATGCCGAATACGTTTGTTGGAATTCCAGCCATATCCCCTGATGTGGCATCAGCACCTGAATCTGTGACGATCGACATGACAAGCTTCCGAATCTCGTCGTCTTCTGAGAAAAGCGGAATATGATTGCTGTGGCTCTTGCTCATCTTTCGCCCGTCGATGCCGGGTACCGTTTCAACCTCTGAGAGAATGACCGGTTCAGGAAGCCTGAAGATTGCATTGGCTTCGTCGTATGTTTTTCCGTCGCCGCAGAAGATTCTGTTGAACTTCTCTGCAGTGTCCCGCGCAAACTCTACATGCTGCTTCTGGTCCTTTCCGACCGGCACCACATCCGCATTGTGAATGAGAATGTCGGCGGCCATAAGCATCGGATAGTCAAAGACGCCGACATTGATTTCCTTGTTCTTCGCTTCGGCATCCTTGAAGGCATGTGCTCGCATGAGGTATGGCATGGTCGTGATGCAGTTGAAGATCCATGCAAGCTCCGCCACCTCAGGAAGGTCCGACTGCTTGAAGATGTTGACGTGCTTCGGGTCCAGGCCGATCGCTAGGTAGTCGATCGCAAGGTCCAGAGTCGACTCCGCAAGCTCGGGTCCGTTCTGAACGCTTGTAAGCGAATGCAGGTCCGCAATGAAGATGCGCGAGTCAGTGTGCTCGCCCTGCATATCGAGATACTGCTTCATGGCACCGAAATAGTTGCCGATATGGGGCCGTCCCGTCGACTTGATGCCCGAAAGAAGTACCTTCTTGTGAATTGCGCTCTGCGAATCGTGCTGGTTCATGGTGATGCCATTGTAGCAGGTTTGACAGGTTTTTTCGAGCGGCTATAATTGTTTTACAAATGCCTTCGGGCCCGTCCTCGCATGAAGATGTGGGGCAAAAAATAAAAAACATCAGATTAAATCCCTGATGTTTTTTCTTATAGCGGCAAACTCCTCCTTGCCGACCAAACTGATTTTAGTCAGCAGCCTTTTCGAATCTATCAGTCTTATTTGGGATAGAATTGCAAACGACCTCTTGCCTGAATGCAAGCCGATACCCATGTAGTACTTGTTGCTCTTTTGCGATGTGCTGAGCGGGACAACCAGGCATACTTCGCGGCTGAAGCTCCTGATAACGAGAACCGGTCTCCGGGAGTCTGGACCTGATCCGTCCTGTTCATGACCTATATTTATTCCCAGTCTGCACCACCAAATTTCCCTCGGCTTGTGAAATCTGCGTTCAGTCGCCATATCCGTAGTCTTTTTATGCTCATTCCACTCGTCGAAACTCTTCATGCTTCCTGCCAGTGTGACACTTTCAGATGAAGCTAGGCTAAATGGGAAATAAAAAAGCCGGTCTCTCAGATGTTAAGTCTGTGAGACCGGCTGTGGTTTGGCAAGGCTGTCCGCTTATGCGAATGCCTGGCTTGTCGGGATAGAGGCAGGGTTTTTGTCCTGTCCCTGTCCGGATTTAATTCCCTGGAATGTCCACGTGGGATACTCCCTTTCAGTCATCAGGAGTTTCAGGAGGGTCTCTCCTGATTTTCCAAAGAGCATGCCAAGGTGGCTTGCACCGTTGATGGGCATGAACAATGCGCCAATGCGGCCTGCAGTTTCTTTGCACAGGCTTAGCGGAATTAATCCGTCGCATGTGCCGCCCATGACAAGCATGTCGATGCCTTTGAGCTTCGTTGCCCAGTCGAAATGCTTCCAGGCCGTGAAAGGGCTCAGGAAGTTCTCCGTAATGAGGCGCGGAAACCACACCTTACTGACATGATCGAAGAACCTGTTCTTGATTTCGTCTGGCGTATCCGGACCAAACATCAGTCGGTCCGAATCTCCCCTGGTTATCTTGAAGGGTCTCGCTCCGGGCAGCCCCTTGGTCCAGTACCGCGGATTCCGCAGCATTTTCCAAGTGACTGACCATGGCAGCTGTTGGCCGAGCAAGGCTGGCGGTGCCAGCAATGTCAGCCTGCGCACTCCGCAGAGTCCGCCGGTCATCTCTTTAATGAAGATGGCGGTGAGCATTGCGACTATGCAGCCGGCTGAGTGGCCTACGATGTGCAGGTCGCTCCGACCGTCGTCAATGATCTTTTGGGCCAGGCGCCTGGCTTGGCCTTCGAAGCTGTCGTTTTCCAAAGGGATGAACTCGAATGAGTCTTGCCAGGATTCTCCGAGAGCCTCATCTATGGTTTGGCATCCCTGTCCTGAAATAAAAAGTACATTCTTCTTTTTCACTGGCTGGTCCTCTTCTGTGTTTGTTGGTTTCTGGATGATTCTCGCCAAGGACTTCCTTGGCTGAACGTTACTGTTATATTATATCACGATATACAAAAAAAGCAAGTATACGGGCCGATTCCTTTGGAGATCATATTGCAATATGAGCCTTGTTTCGTGGTCTATTCTCCTCTTTTTCCCAAAAGCTCAAGCTCGATCCGGAACATTGAGCCCTTGTCCTGCCCGGCCGATTCTGCCCAGATGCGTCCGTGATGCGCCTCGATCATCTTCTTGGCCACATAGAGTCCGAGTCCCGTACCCATGATGTTCGTCTTCGAGGCGTCAGGTGCTCGGCTGTACTTTGCAAAGAGATGCGGCAGGACTTCCGGATGGATCCCCACTCCCGTATCCTTGATCGTTACGAGAGCTGTCTTGGGGCTATTGTGCCGAACATCAACCGATATGCCACCTTGGGGCGTATACTTGATAGCATTGTCCATGAGATTGCTGATTACTTGCTTGATCTTTCCGTAATCTCCGTTGACGAGGAAGAGGCCTTCCTCCTGCCTGTTGTATGCGAAGGACAGACCTGCCTTCTCGATGTTCGGCGTGAGCTGGGTTGTCACTTCCTCAACGAGGTCCCTGATGTCGAAAACGGTGAAGTCGTACTGCATCTTTCCCTGCTCGATGCTCGATACGTCCAGGTAGTCTCCGACGATGGTCACGAGTCCTTGGGCGGACTCGAATATCTTCTGGACCGCATCCGTCTCGGCCGGATTCGTCTCGCCGAAGTCGCCTTCGAGGACCATTGACGAATATCCCTTGATGGCTGCCAATGGTCCTCGAAGCTGATGCGATGCGAGCGATACGAACTCCGACTTCTGGTCGTCGAGCTTGATGAGCTGCCTGTTCACCTCTTCCAGGTTCGCCGCGAGCTTCTCGATCTGCTTCCTGGCCTTGATCTCTTCCCTGACGCTCCTGATGAGGAATATTCCGATGATGATTGTCGGAATGAGGAGGAAGAAGTTCCCGATCTGCTCGCTCGTATCATTGGCGATGAGTGCCCGGAGGAAGATGAAGAGCCAGAGGGTGAAGGTGAAGAGTTCTACCGTGATGATCTTCGTATCGAAAAGGCGCTGCTTGAATACCGCATACAGGATGATCATCACAAGTGCCAGTCCGAAGATCGGTCCAGCCCAGACATACGTATAGTTGTATACAGGAAGGAGCAGGTTGAAGTAGACGCCGAAAATGTACGGAACGATTGTTCCCAGGATCATGAACTTGAGCTGCCCTTTCAGGATTGGGTCCGTTCTGAATTTGAGATATGAGCGGACAAGGTTGACGTATGCCCATACCAGGACGCCGACGATATAGATTCCGTAGATGACGTAGCTGCCGATTGAGATCACCACGCCCTTCGGGCTGGTCATGATGACTGATTCGATGATGAATCCGTCCTTGAGGATGATGGCGTAGCAGAGGCTGACGAAGAGGGCGAATGCTCCGACCTGGTATCCGGTTGCCACGCGGCGGTTCTTGGGAAATGACATGGAGAACAGCCAGAAGAAGAGCGGGATCCCGGCGGCCGCGATGTAGTACATCTTCACGAAGACCATCGCGGCCGCCTCAGTCTGCACGATGCTGAAGAATCCGAGCCCGTAGGCCCAGAAGCAGATGGAGATGATCAGGAAGGCGAAGCAGTACGATGTGAAGTCCCTCTTTCCTTTTATGATGTAGTACCCCAAATACGAGGTGACGATCGATACGA
>DASWWM010000002.1:0-35402 GCA_036405975.1 Minisyncoccota bacterium
CAGGGAGCGCTGCAAGGAGTCTCTTCGTGATGTTCTTCGGCTTGAAGCTAAGGGTTAAAGTTGCCATGTGGGTGGTATGCGTTAGTTGTAGCATTTTGCCTTGACGAAGTCAAGGATTCGGGGTATTTGCATGTTTCGATAAAATATGCTTCCCGTTCAATCTAGCCGACTATGAGGTTGATAAGCTTCCCTTTCACATAGAAAGTCTTCGACGGCGACTTTCCTTCCAGCCATTTGGCGATTTCCGGAAGCTTGAGTGCCCCGGCAGTCACGGCGGCTTCATCATCAGTTTCAGTAGTAAATGTGGCCCTTACTTTGCTATTTACCTGCACAACTATCTTGAAAATGCCCGATTCCAGCTTCTTAGGATCGTATACGGGCCAAGACTCGAGATGGATGCTTTTCTTATGTCCCAGGGCCGCCCAGAGCTCGTCAGTGACATGCGGAGCGAACGGTGCAAGGAGCTTAAGGAGCGTTTCGTAGGCTTCCTGGCTCACGTTCTCTTCTTTCTCAAGGGCATTAAGAAGAATCATAAGCGAAGAGACGGCCGTATTGAAACCGAGAGACTCGATATCTTCGCCCACCTTCTTGATGGTCTTATGAAGCAAAGATTCTGTCTCCTTGTTGGCAGACACGCTTACGGCCTTATCAACCTTTGAGAACATCGCATAGACCCTCTCGATAAACCGTCTCGAGCCGATCATGCTTGCGGTATTCCATGCAATCGCCTGGTCAAAAGGCCCCATGAAGAGCTGATAAACACGAAGGGTGTCTGCTCCGTAAATCTTGATAAGGTCATCCGGATTCACTACGTTTCCAAGTGACTTGGACATCTTCACTCCGCCTTCGGCAAGAATAAGACCGTGAGAAGTTCGCTTCTTGTACGGCTCCTTCGTATTCACAACCCCGATATCGTAGAGGAACTTGTGCCAGAATCGAGAATACAAAAGATGAAGGGTCGTATGCTCCATGCCGCCGTTATACCAGTCGACAGGCATCCAGTCAGCCATCTTCTTCGGATCAACAATCGCCTTCTTGTTTTTTGGATCCGCATATCGAAGGTAATACCAGCTTGAGCCTGCCCAGTTAGGCATGGTGTCAGTTTCCCTCTTTGCAGGCTTTTTGCACTGAGGGCATTTAGTCTTTACCCATGACGAAATCGCAGACAAGGGAGATTCGCCATCATCAGTCGGTTCGTATTTCTTAACCGCAGGGAGCTTAACCGGCAAATCTTTCTCAGGTACAGGCACCCATCCGCAATCCGCACAGTTGACCATCGGGATTGGCTCGCCCCAGTATCGCTGTCTTGAGAAGATCCAGTCTCGGAGCTTGTATTTCGTGACGACCTTTCCGTTGACCGCTTTGGTAATCTCGACGCGAGCTTTTTCTGAAGACATGCCGTTGAATTTTCCTGAGCCAATGAGCTTTCCGTCCTCAGTAAGAAGCTCGTCGGAGGCAGTCTTCTCTTTGTCAGCAGAAATGACAGCCTTGATTTCCAAGTTATACTTTTTTGCGAACTCAAAATCCCGAGCGTCATGCGCCGGAACCGCCATGACAGCGCCTGTTCCATACGTAGCGAGCACATAGTCCGCAATCCAAACCGGAACCTCCTGACCGTTCGCAGGATTGATAGCCGTTATGCCTTTGAGCTCAACGCCCGTCTTCTCTTTCCCTTCCGCAGTTCTATCCATTTCTTCTTTTTTGGACGCGGCCTGAATGTACGCTTTTACGTCGTCCTGGTTTTTGACCTGAGGCATAAGCTTCGCTACAAGCCCGGACTCCGGTGCAAGCACGACATATGTCACTCCAAAAAGCGTATCTGCACGAGTGGTGAATACGTTCACGACTTCTTCCGAACCTTTGATCTTAAAAGAAAGTTCAGATCCTTCGCTCCGCCCGATCCAATTCCTCTGCTGAATTTTGATCTTTTCCCAATAATCGACATCATCGAGATCCTTGTCGAGTCGGTCCGCATACTTAGTAATGGCAAGAACCCACTGTTCCTTGTCGCGCTTTTCAACCTGGGTGCCGCATCGCTCGCAGCAGCCGTTTATCACTTCTTCATTCGCAAGGCCTATCTTATCCTTCGGGCACCAGTTAATCGTAAGCTTCGACTTATATGCCAAGCCCTTCTTGTACATCTGAAGGAAAATCCACTGCGTCCATTTATAGTACGCAGGGTCAGTCGTATTGATTTCTCGAGACCAGTCAAAGGAGATACCGACGGCTTTGAGCTGCCGCCTGAATGTATCTGTATTCTGCTTAGTCGCCTTCTGCGGAGAGATGCCCGTCTTGATGGCATAGTTCTCAGTCGGAAGACCAAATGCGTCCCAGCCTATTGGGAAAAGCACGTTCTCGCCATCCGCGCGCCTCTTCCTGGATACGACGTCCATGGCCGTATAGCTTCGCGTATGCCCGGTATGAAGTCCGGCGCCAGACGGGAACGGGAATTCAACCAAAGTGAACATCTTCTTGGGAGCGTCAGCGCCTTTCTTGGCTACCAGCTTGTCATCTGCCCGGTAGAACTTCTTGGCCTCCCAATGCTTCTGCCACCTTTTTTCGATCTTGAGATGGTCGTATGGCTTCAATTCCGGCTTCTTAGCGTCCTGTTTTTTCTTCATGGATGTATTTCTTGTTGAGATAATATGTAGCATACCCGAGGCTGATAATCAAAAATCCGATAAGGACCAGGAGAAGCGCCCATCCTACGCTATCAGAGAAATACTGGGCTGATATTTTGACGAGATATACAGAGATGGCAATTGCTGAGACTGTAAGTGCGGCCGTAGATCGAAGCCTGATGCTGAGTGCAACAGATCCGACCGCCAAGAATGCATAGAGAAGGTTCCAAATTCCTGTAAGGAAGAGTGCTGACCCCATGAAGAGTCCAAATGCAAGGAAAATGAAAATCTTTGAAACTCTTGACTCTCCGAACTTCGTCTTGAGCCATGAGCCATATGAAAGATAGCAAAGTGCGATCATCATAGAGACATATACGAATGCATCCTTGATGAATGAGAATGTAAAGTCATTGCCCTGGATCGCATTTGCGACGATTGCATATGTGAACCATGTTGCAAAAGCTCCGGCCACAAGGTGCAGGATATTCTTCCGAGTTGCCCAAAGAGCCGAGGCAAAGACAGCGAAGCTGATGGCGCTGATGAGCATATGCAGACCAGTTCCCGTCATTGAGTCGGACATGCCTGACTCCCGAAGAAGGACAAAGAGGCCGATCGGCAATGTCGCAGCTGAAACGGCGAAGTAGACCGAAGTCTCATTCAGTCTTTCTCGCTTATTCATGATGATGGCCAATGCATATGCAACTGCAGAAACCCCAAGCGTAGCAACAAGGCGTCCAAAAGCGCCGATGGCACTCCAGTTCTGCGCAACGAGAACGATGACCCCGATAATGGCAATAAGCCCTCCGATGGCAAAGAGAACCTTGCTCACGAGCGAGTTCGTTGACTCTTTCTTGAGGTTTTCTATGGTTCCTCCTTTGCTTGAGGCTCCAGAATCAGTTGAGCCCGAAATGATAGCCTGAAGTTCAGCCTTGCTGATTTCCCCTGAGTCGATAGATGTTCGAATCCGATTGAGCAATTCTTGATTAGTCATATGTTTATTCGTTTAGTGTCCGATGCTTGTAAACCTGCCTGCTCCGCCCCATTACCTTACCCAGCCGATGAATCTGAAGTCCGTATCGCCGTAATAGCTGCCATTTGCCATCTCAAGGTTCAGCTTTCGAAGCGGATTATCCTTGATGAGATAGATATTGCTTCGGTCATCGCTGCTGCCGAAAAGTTCAAAGACTCCATTATGGCCATATCGGTAGCTTACCTGGTATCCGTCTGGAGAAGTCCGTTGCGAGACGATCGTGAGCTGGCTCAATGCCTCAGGAGAAATAAGTGATGATTTCTCAGTAGTAAAATCATAGAGATACATTTCAGGTGCATCTTTAAAGATTGTCGCATATCCCTGGCACGGCTCCTTCACCTTCTCTTCAGGCTGTTCCGAGAATGGAGAGACGTAATAGTCCTTGGCGACGATCTTATTCGTCGCTGAGTCTATTTCATAGTACTTCTTGTAAATAGTGCACGTTGAGCCGTTGTAGTCGTAATACCGGCTGCCGATGTCAGCGGTGTATACGAAATTCAGCTGCGGCTTATTGATATATCGAGGCAGGAATGCCACGACCGCGATCACAATGATAAGAATAATCGGAAGACCTACCGCCACCATGAGTGGGATGTTCTCTTTTTTCATATGAGTGGATTATACCACTTGTAACAGCTGTTAGTAAGGAGATACCGGAACACCGAACAGCCAGTTTTGCCCACTTTTATATTTATTTACACCCTAAATTCCATCACATCCCCATCCTTAACGATATACTCCTTGCCTTCCGTTCGAAGGAGTCCTTTTTCTCGCGCAGCTGCGAATGAGCCGGCATCAAGAAGCTCGCTCCAAAGAATGACTTCAGCTCGGATGAATTTATCCTTGAAGTCCGTATGAATGGCAGTTCCGGCCATTGGGGCGCTCCAGCCCTTGCCGATAGTCCATGCCCGAGTCTCTTTCTCGCCTGTCGTAAAGTATGTCTGGAGATTCAACAGGTCATAGCCGGTCTTGATCAGGTTATCGACGCCGTCGTCTGAAGCGCCGAGCTCCTGCCGGAACATTGCCTTCTCCTCGCCTTCCATTTCCATGATCTCATGTTCAACCTTGGCATCGACGATAACCCATTTAGCATTTCGCGCGGCAAGGTATTCCATCAGCGCTTTGTACCGAGGATCATTGCCACCCTCGAGCTCGTCGAGATTTGTTCCGCCTGACTTCTTGTTCAGGACGTACATGATCGGCTTCATGGTCAAAAGAGAAAGGCCCTTGACAGCTTCCTTTTCGTCGTCTGTAAGAGTAGCGGTCTGGGCGAGTTCTCCAATATCGAGAACGACCTTTATCTTCTCGAGTGCAGCTTTTTCAGCAATAGCGGCCTTATCGCCTCGCTTGGCATCTTTCTCAACGCTGCCGAGTCGCTTTGTAACAGTCTGGGCGTCGGCAAGAATGAGCTCGAAGTTGATAACCTGAATGTCATCGACAGGGCTCACCTTTCCGTCCACGTGCACCACGTTCTGGTCTTCGAAGATTCGTACCACCTCGGCAATGGCATCAACCTCTCGGATATGTGACAGGAACTGGTTTCCGAGTCCCTCTCCTTCTGAGGCACCCTTAACAAGGCCCGCGATGTCCACGAACTCGACGGCTGCAGGAATAGTCTTTTGCGTCTGAGAAAAAGCCGCAAGCTTGTGGAGCCGCTCATCAGGAACAGCGACCACGCCGACCGACGGGTCGATGGTGCAGAACGGATAGTTTTCCGCAGGGACGGATTTCTTTGTGAGAGCGTTGAAGAGCGTTGACTTTCCGACGTTTGGAAGGCCTACGATGCCGATTGATAGTTTCATGCGGTGCACTATAGCAGGAAAAAGCCCCATTTGAAATAGAAAAACCGACCCTCTGGCCGGCTTTCCTTGGAATTTGGTAGATCTTACTTGCCCTGTCCCTGCATGATCTTCTGGAGCTCGCCCTGGTGCTTTCGCATCACTTCCATGGTGGCCGCCATCTGGTTCTTGCCTTGCTTTGTCAGTGCCTCTACTTCCTTTGCGATATTTTCGAAGAATTCAGGGTTGCTCTCTACAAGGGAGATGATCCTGTCCTGCTCAGCTTCAGGAACGCCCTTCATCTGCCGCTTGAGCATCTGCTTCATTAAAAAGTTTTTGAAAAATGCCATATGGGTAGATTTTATCACAGAAAGACCCTCCAACAAGCAGGCTTAAAATTTGACCAGCAACTTCGAAATATGCCAAATTATTGATTCAAGGGCAGAGCGACGCTGAACGTAGCCCCTTTTCCTTCCCCTTCCGACTCTGCCCAGATGCGGCCCTTATGCTTCTCAATCGTATCCTTTGCCATGTACAGGCCGATCCCCATTCCTTCCGTATCAGTATGGCGCGCATTTGCAGTCCTGAAGAATTTGGCAAAGACATGCGTAATGTCAGCTTCGGAAATTCCGATGCCTGTATCTTTGAAAGAGATAATGAGCTCTGTGCTTGTCCTTCGAACGCCCACCGTTATGGATCCGCCTTCAGGCGTGTAGATGAGAGCGTTCTCAAAAAGAATCTGTAATGCGAACTGGAGCCGCGCCTTATCAGCCCAGACGGTTGTAACAGATTCATCGAGTTTGTATGTGACCTGGAGCTTCTTGCTAGCTATCTGGTCCTTATGTGCCTTGTCGATAGCGGTTATGAGATTTCGTACGTCAACATCGGCAAATCGGTACAGTGCCAGGTCGTTCGTATTCTTCGATGCGTCGATGACGACACTCGTGAGCTCGAAGAGCCTCATGCTCGCGAACTGGATCTGGTCCACGGCCTTGTTCCGGTCCTCGGCAGAGTCCAGGTCCCTAAGCTCTTCAGCAAGCCATCTAATGTGCGTAAGCGGGGTCCTGAACTTATGGCTGATATTGTTGATGAACTCGTACTTGAGCAAGTCGGCCTGCCGAAGCTGGTTCCAGACGATGAAACCGACGAAGAGAACGAGGAATCCGGAAAAGATTGGCATGATCCAGATCGGGAAATCAGGATAGATGACCGTGAGATAGTTGTTTGAAAGATTCGCAGCGATGACAGAGCCTCCTACGAATACGATGAAGAATCCGTAAAGAAGAGCGTTTTTCACGACCATGCCGATGTTCATCAGGTCATATTTGAAAACGCCGTATGCAAGGGGGATGGTATGGAGTCCAATGAGCGGCATGAGAAGAATGACCCTGTCGCCATAAGGCACATCGAGAATCATCATGTAAATAGGCAGTGCCCAGAAATACGCCCATCCGAAGGCGAGGAAAAAGTATTTGAGCCTGTTCTGCTCGTTCATGTCTGCCTTTCGGTAATGCAGGATAAGGACGGTGAAGAAGTATGCGATGACGGCAAAAAAGAATAGGAAATAGAACCAGTAATACGGCCCCGGAACGAAGAAGTTTTGAAAGAATGCCTTAGGCTTTGACAGAAGCCTGACGCGTCCCGGATCAAGGGCGAAGAATCCATACATCGCGATGAGGACACCGTACATGATCCGAAGACCCCATTTCTGCTCGCGCTCGATGTTGAATGCTGCAAAAGCAAGATGCGCATTGAGGCAAGCGGTTGTTGCCGCGATGGTCATGAGGAAACCGAAGGCGCTTGAGAACTGAGGATCCGGCAGGTTTACGGTCAGGAGGTAGGCAAAGCAGTACACCGCAAACGAGCATACCGTTGCGAAATAAAGCCGGTACGTATGCTTTTTCCAGTCTTTCAGGAGGATGAAGAATCCGATCGCCACTCCGATGAAGGCGGAGCAGAGGAAACCGAAGTTATGGATCAGGAGTTCTATCGGCACAGATTAAGTATACCCAAGGGGCCGCATGGCGCTCAATCCATTATCCACATTCTACAGCGCGGCTCCTTTCTCGTATATTTGAACCTCGGATCCTTCGGCGAGCCTTTTCACTTTCGCGATATATTCCCAGGATGCGAGAACCTCTTCGATATCGGCAAAAACTGACCTGTCTCCTTCGAGAGCTCTTTCGAAGACCGTAACATAGGCCTCTTTTGTCGCCGGCGCATTGACCGGAATCCTAAGCGACTTTCCGTCAGTATAAAAAACGGTCAGGGAATTGTCGTCCTCAGAAGCAGACTTCCCTGCCACAAGTTCGATGTCGATGCCTTCAAATGAGTCGCGGACCCTGAAGAACGTCTCCGTCTTTGTCTCTGGGTCAACTCCCGGCTCAGACGCAAAGCCTGCATACTGTGACAATTCGACCGAAAGCGGATTCAGAGACCTGATGATGTCTGCCCTCTCTTGCGAGTCGCTGGCAATAGCCCTGATGCCGCTTGTGAGCATTCGCAAGACATGGTTTTGTCCGACATCCTTGAGCGCACCGACGCTGTCGTAAAACGAGCCTCTGCCATTCGCATCCTTCTTCTCGACAAGTGCGGATCTGATGCCCTGTATGAGTCCGGCAGCCCTCATCTGGGCGAATGCACCGGTATCACCGATCCTTTCGAAGTCGACGATCGGCTGCTTCGCGCCGTAATGATCAACCAGATAGACATCTTCGCTCGGCATGAGCGAGCCGATCCTGGCCCATGAGTCTCTCGCATGAAATGCATCGAGGCCGAACGGCTTTTCAAAAACGACTTTGGCAGACTTCGTGCCACGGCTCTCATCTTTTTGCGAAACAATTCCCGCACCAGAAAGGCCGTTAACTACATCCATGTGGAACTGCGGTGGCAAGGAGATGTATGCAAGGATATCCGAATCATGGCCGACGGCCGCAGCAAGCTGCGCATAGCCGTCGGCCTCATTCAACTCCGAAATAACGTATGCCCACTTTGATGCGAACTGGTTGGCGACACTCAGATCGACATCGGGCCGACGATCAAAAAAAGCCTTCGAACATTCTGTTATGAATGCATCGAATTCTTCAGGGGTGAACGCCTTGCGGCCGAAGCCTATAAATTGGAATCCGCGGCCCAGACCGATTGAATCAGAGTACAGCTCAGCCAATGCAGGGATGAGCTTTTTCTTTGCCAAATCGCCTGTTATGCCGAAAAGGATGATGGTTGTCATGGACTAGTTTGCGGGAACCGAAGAAGTCGCAGTTCCAGATGAGGCAGGAGTCGTTGACGCAGTGCTTGAAGCCATGTCAGGTGTCGTGCTTGCAGTAGAGGAAGCGGTTGAAGATGCCGCGGCCGCAGATACGGAGAGAATGAGTTCTGAAGACGAAGTCGAAAGCGGCGTGATTCCGAAAGACGCAGCGGAGATTGCTGCCCGAGCGGTTGCGCTTTTGAGCGAGCCGTCCACCGTAAGGTCAGTCGCGATGAGAATTTCAGCATCAGTAGCGTATTGGAATGCGGACTGCGTAAGGGTCAATGCTTCAGGATAGAAAGACTTGGCGAGCTTGTCAGATGCGAATGAGACGAGTCTCGTTGCTTCGGCAAGATAGAGTCGAGACGTCGACGCCGTTGAGGCGCTGATCGAAGAGCTTCCGACAAGTGCCTTGATGTCGGCAAGCTTTGTCTTCACTTCGCCAAGCCGGAGCTCGATTTTTGCCTTGCTGTCAGAATTTGCAGCCAGAACAACTTCCTTTGCCTGTAGGTCATTTCGGGCGAAAGTCGTAGTGGCGATCTCGGTCTTGAGGGCAAAGATCAGATTGTCGATCTGAGCGATATGAGCGGAGCTTGAAGAAGCCTGGTCATCTGAGATCTTTTCGAGAATGAGCTCATGGGTTCGGAGCGATGACTCGAAGTTTACAGCCACCTCCTGCGCAGCCCGGAGGTTGTTAGTAGAAACGAGCGATGCGACCTGGAACTTTACCTGGTCAGCCTGCCTGCTCAGCTGCCGCTTGATGATTTCACTTGTTTGGATATTCAATCGGCCGTTCTGAGAAAGCACCGCAGCCTCCTTGAGTCGCCTGTCAGTCGCTTCGACGGCGAACTTCGCCTTCGCTTCAGGAGTAATTGCAACGAATGACTTTACTGATTCATTGACATTAACCTTGAGCGAATAGAGAGTGTCACCCGGAAGTGCACCTTCGGCGGCAAGAGAAACGCCGCCTGTTGCGATAAGCACGAAAAGCATGGCCACAGAAGGGATGAACTTCTTCTGTGCGATGTACTGATACCAAACCGGGTACAGGTTTGACTTGACCTTCTTGGCAATGACCTCGGTTGCCGAAATCGGGGACGGAATAAGGTCTGCCTTTGACTCGAAGACAAAGTTCGATTCCATTTTTTCGACAGTCTCAAATACCCGACTGAGAACGTCGGACTTTTCTTCCCGAGTCATCTTTACTGACTTGAGATCTTCTATGAGATTGTGGAATTTATTATCGATCATTGTTTTCAAATAGGTCGAGGAGCTCCTTATGGGCGCGGTGGAGCTTGACTGAGATAGTGTTTTCCCGCTCATCGAGAATCTCGGCTATCTCTTTCACAGTCAGCTCGTCGACGTACCGCATGAGGACGATGTCCCGGGTCCGCTCTTCGAGCTTATGCACCAAAGCCAACGCCGTCTGGCTGTCCACACTCCGCACCAGTCGGTGCTGCGTGTCGAGGTCAGCCGGCTCAAACCCTTCATCGGCAAGAGAATCGAGGGAAACCTCCTTCTTTTTGCGGTAGTGGTCAATGATGGCATTCGTGGCAATCCTGAACAGGAAAGCCTTGGGGCTGTCGACCTTGCCATCCGTTGCGACGTATTCCCAGTACCTTACGAAGGTGTCCTGGACGACGTCTTTGGCTTTTTCCCTGTCAGAGAGCTTGTAGAACGAGTACCTGAAGAGGGCATCTGAATGCTCCTGGTACGTCTGGTGAAAGTCCTTTTTAAGATTTTCGTACTGTTTTCTGTTCTGCATAGCTAATGACGGAAAAAACTCGCGTTTATTACATCATGTCATATAATAGTAGCATATGAAGCACCAAAGGGTAACAAGAAATAGGCAGAGAAGCCGGAAAATAAGGCTCTATACCCTTCTGTCAATATTCGCCTTCTCGCTTCTGATCGGCGGTTCAAGCATCTATATTTCAAAAAACTTCGACATCAGCCCCCTTGCCTTCTACTCCAACCTAGCAAACCCAAATATGCGATACGTGACTATCCCTGCCGGCATGCGAAAAGAGCAGATCGCCCAGAAGTTCGGCGAGGCCCTTTCCTGGGACCAGAAGGAAATCGAGAAATTCATAAAAACTGGCCCGGTGGACGAGGAACGAGGGCTCCTTGATGGCTATTTCATGCCAGGCTCATACTGGGTAAACCTGACGGACAAAGGCGATGACGTAGCCATCATGATGATGAAGAATTTCAATAAGGTTATCGGCGAGAAAGTCCTAGCCGTGCAAGGTACCCAGAAAAAGAATGCCGCGGGCAATAAGATCAACCTCGATACGGCCGTGCGGATCGCCTCCCTGCTTCAAAAAGAAGCCGCCGGAGGAAAAGATGCCCGAATCATCTCAGGCATTATCTGGAACAGGCTTTTCAGCGGTATGACGCTCGATATCGACGCCACGCTTCAGTATGCAAAAGGCACGGAGGAGAATTGGTGGCCAAAGCCTCGAAGCGAGGACAAGTACATTGACTCCCCTTTCAATACGTACAGAAACAAAGGTCTTCCTCCAACGGCTATCGCCAATCCAAGCTGGAGCATGATAGAAGCGGCTCTTAACCCTCAACAGACAGACTGCGTCTTCTATATTCATGACAATAACCGCGGTTTCCACTGCACGAAGACATACGAGGCACATAAGCAGAATGTGCAGCGATACCTAGTCGGAAAGAGATAGCAAGCAGACCATGTGTCTGGCAAGGCCGCCGGCATGACGGAAGAATATAAAATGCCCACGACTAGCGAGGCTCGACGGAGCGAGCACTACAAGGGCACTTCTGATTTGATGAATCAAATCAAGTCGCTCAAGGAATTTTCCAGTGGGAAAATATCCGTGTCGTGGGCATTTTATATTTTGCAGTTATGCTGTCGGCTTGTCAGTAGCCTCGTTATGAGCCTTCGTGTCCACTTCGTATGTCGTGTTCTGAGCCTCAAAGAAGTTCACGAGCTCGTATACGTCAGTGGCTGTGGCCATCCATTTTGCAGGGTTTGCCGCATTGAAATGCTTCTCGAGACCGAGCTCTTCGAGCCGTCGGTCAGCGACGTACTGCACGTACTGGTTCACGTAGTCCGCATTGAGTCCTAGGATACCGTTCGGGAAAAGCTCCTTGTTGTACTCGATTTCGCAGTTTACCCCCTCGATAACGATGTTTCGGATTTCTTCCGCGAACTCAGGAGTAAGAAGATCAGGATTTTCCTCGAGAACCGTATGGATGAGGTTCATTCCGAACTTGAGATGAAGGCTTTCGTCTCGGAGTACCCAGTTGATCATTGAGGCGAAGTTTCGAAGCTGATTTCGCTGTCGGAACGACATCACCACCATGAATCCGCTATAGAACCAGATGCCTTCCATCACCAAGTTTGTCGCAACAAGGTTTCGAACGAAATCCTTCTTCCCTTCCGTAGTCTCGATGTCGAGCTGATCCTCAGTCATTCGCTTGAGATACTTCTCGATGAATGCCTCCTTATTGATCATGGACTGCGTCTGAAGGTGGTTATTGTACACCTTCTCCTTATTGAACGGGAATGTCTCAAGCACGTACTCAAATGATACGCAGTGGTTCGCTTCTTCCCACATCCACTTGGCGAGGAACAAGTGAGCCTCAGGTGACTTGAGGTATGGATAGATTCCGAGAGCGATAGACCTGTTCACGATAAGCTCAGCCGGATTGAAGAATGACATGACGAACTCAACGGCATGCCGCTCGTCCTCAGTCATCTTGGCGAAGTCCTGGAGGTCTTCCTTGAGCGCGATTTCATGCGGGAACCATGTATTTCGCACCGCTTGGTTATAAAGCTCGTACGCCCATTTGTACTTGATAGGATGGAGCGTTGTGTCTGTTGGTGATGGTTTTCCTACGATCATGGTCTTTCTGTTAGTTCTTGTATAAGTTTTGATAATTTACTGAGCGATTCTTAGGCTTCTACTGGCAGCCGTCGCATACGTTCGCTTCGGCCGGATCGACTCCGAAGTCTCGAGGGTCGATGACGTTTGGCCGTGCCTTTGCAATAGTGGCAGCCGTTCCCGATGCAGGGCTGATTGTAGCCTCAAGATCAACCGTAATGGCTGACGTTGAAGGGTCTACATGAGCAGATGCCTGTACGCTGGCCACATTGCTGCCAGAGCCGGTTTCCTGGACGACTGACATAAGAGCCGGTTCTGCTACCGTTGCCGCCACAGGGGCAGCAGAGGCCATTCTGAGGGCCCCGAAGCCCTTCTTTCCAAGCTGCTGAGCTTTGTTCACGCTCACTGTGCTCTGCTCGGCATTGTGCTGAGGCTTCATATGGAGATAGTACGTAGACTTGAGCCCCTTCTTCCATGCCGTGCTGTAGATATGGATAAGCTGGTTGATGTCCCGCGTCTCAAGGTACATATTTCGAGACAGCGCCTGGTCAACCCACTTCTGGGCTCGAGCCGCCATTTCGATAACTGCATACGGAGAAACTGCAAATGAAGTCTTGTATACATTCTTGATCTTCTCAGGAATCTCATCGATGAACTCGATGTCGCCTCGGCTCTCGATGATCTTGCCTTTTACCTTCTCCCAGATGCCAAGGGCCTCAAGGTCATGCACGAGGTTATGGTTGATATCGAGGTACTTTCCAGAGAACTTGTTTCGAGAGAATGCCTGGGCGAACCGAACGTCAATTCCAGGAACAGTCCCCGCAAGAAGTCCGATGTTTGCATTAGGAGCAACGGCCATAAGAGTGGCGTTTCGCATCCCCTTCTTTACCTTTTCTCGAAGCGTATCCCAGTTGAGATCCGTGCTGTATCGCTCTTTAGTCACGAGCAATGGCTCGCCTCGCTCAGCCTCAAGCCGTGAAATGCTATCGAATGGAACAAATCCTTTAGACCACATTGAGCCCTCGAAGTGCTGGTACGAACCTCGCTCTTCAGCAAGCTTCGCGCTCTCGTCGATTGCCATATAGCTGATGAACTCGAAGATCTGGTCAGTAAGATTGAATGCTTCCTCGCTATCATATGCATGACCCATCTTCTCAAAAAGGTCTGAGAAGCCCATCACGCCAAGGCCGACCGCTCGGTTTTCAGAGTCTGACTTTGCAGCTTCCTTAACAGGCGGCTTGTTTATGTCCACGAGGTTGTCGAGCTGTCGGATGGCGAGCCGAGTCGTCTTCTCAAGGTCAGCCCAGTCAATTTCCTTATGAACAACGCCCTTTCCTCCAAGGTCAGTCGTTGTCTTCTCCTTGAGGTGCGCAACGATGTTAAGAGATGCAAGGTTACATACAGCGATATTGTCCTTGTCCTGCGGAAGGCAGATCTCGGTGCAAAGATTCGACATGTGGATCGTGCCCGTATTGTTGTTAAGAGCTCGAACATTGATCGTATCCTTCCATGTAAGCCATGGGTGAGAAGTCGTCTGAAGAGATACGAGCATCTGTCGGTAGAGCTCCTCGGCAGGCATTTTCTTCCACATTTTCATCTTTCCAGCTTCAGCCATCTCGACGTACTCAGCATACCGCTTGCTGAACTCCTTTCCGTAAAGCTCGTTAAGGTCGGGAGTTTCCTTCGGATCGAAGAAATACCACTGTTCGCTTCGTGCCACTCGCTGCATGAATTCATCTGAAATGTACGCAGCTGTATTGGCCGTTCGCATTCGAACATAGTCGTCTCCTGCATTGTGTCTCCAGTGGATGTAGTCCGGGAAGTCATAGTGCCAGTTCTCCATATAGAAGCAGAGGGCGCCCTTCTTCTTTCCTCCTCGCACAATGGCATGAATAGCCGTATCCATGATCTTGGCAAATGGAGTCGGTCCGCTTGAAACCGTATTGCTTGAGTGAAGGATTGATCCAGTCGCTCGAAGTTTCGTAAGAGATACGCCAATTCCTCCTGAACCCTTAGAGATGAGCATCACGTCTCCGACAGACTTTGCAATCTGATCCATACTGTCATGAACTTCAAGAAGGTAGCAGTTCGAGAGGGTTGGATTCGGAGTTCCGGCCATGAGATTCGTAGACCCACCCGCAACGTACTTAAGCTGAGACATTCGGTCGTAGAACTCGATAGCCTGCGCAGTCGGATCCTTTTCATTGTACGAAAGACCCATGGCCACTCGCATGAAGAAGTACTGAGGAGCCTCCATCGGCTTCTGGTCAACGTCTTTGATCGAGTACCTGTGAAGGAATGTCGAGAGGCCGGAATACATGAAGAGCTCGTCTCGTTCGATCTTGAGAGCCTTCGAAAGCTTCTCGAGGTCATACTTCTCCTTCATGTCCGGATGAAGAAGCTTCTTGCCGATCGCATCGTTAACGTACGCAACGAATGATTTCTGATGCTTTGTCGCAAGGTCATCGTCGCTTTCCTTGTCGTAGTCACCGATAACCCGTCGGTAGACCGTCTTCAGAAGGAGTCGAGTGGCGATTTTGTCGTATCGGATGTCATCCTGGACGTTCTGAAGGGCAGCATTGATGGTTGCCTGGTCAAGTTCCTCAGTCGTGATGCCATCATAAAGAGTAAGCTGAGTTTCGCTGGCAATCTGCATTACGTAGCTCGCGGAATTACCTAAATCATGCGAGGCCCGGGCGATCGACTTGTTGATCTTGTCGGCGTTGAATAGCTCTTTAGTTCCGTCTTGCTTTGTAACTGTGATGTTCATAATGCAGATCTTTTTTTAATGGTTTCCTTCTTTTAAATGAGCATGCGGGATGGGTTGGTCCGGTGCATGCAGCGAATACTCGATCAGTCTTCTCAAAAGCACATGTGCAGATTTGCATATGCGCTGATTGGTTAGTGAGTGATCTTGTACGCCAAATTTTACACCCGAACGACACACCTCGTCCTGTGGATAAGAGCCAGAAAGTGAACTCGGGCACACCTTGGAAATTCCGCAATGGCTGATGGCAGTTATGCGGCAAATTTAAAATATTTTTATAAAAATTTTACGAAAAATAAGGCGGCGGCAGAAAATTTGCATCAGTCAATTTGATTGACAAAAGATAAATGGCAAATAAAGAAAGCCCTGCGGTGCCGAAGCGTCGCAGGGCTTTGTGGAGTTCCAAGCCGTTCTCCGAGGCTTATGCACTTTCGATGACTAAGGATCTATGCGAGGAGTCAGGACCCCGGAAAGATTGGTCCATCCATTTTTCATCGCGATTGTCACCATGATTCGCTGCGTCTCCTCGATTCCTCTGCCGTTGATGCGGGCTCGGGGCATTCGATCGGTCAGGCACAACACTTCGCGCTGAATAGTGAAATGATCAACCATGTCCCGGAACGAATCCTCATCCCAAGGAAGGTTCTCAAGCCAGGATGGATTCAGCCTGGATGCCAATCCAAACAAGTCGCGCCTTCTGCCTACGCTGACAGCCTTGTGAACCTTGTTCAGATGTCGAGTATCCTTGCCTTCTACATATTGATTTTCCTTGCGCAAATTCCAAGCTTTCTTGAAATACTCTGCAAGGAAAGATTCTGCATGACCGAAGGCCGACTCTGTCCGCTTCGCAATGGCCTCATTCCTTTTCCTCCTCATATGGTCCTGCAAAGGATCGCTGCTCGGGCAGAATTCCAATGTGAAATCGGGCTGGCTGAAATTCAGCTCGCCCTTTCTCCACCCCTCCCCCTCCTGCGGCCTGAAATAGGCCAGAAGATCGTCAAGGAAGGTCGCTGATTCAGCCAAATGATATATACCTTCTGTTTGGAAAAACCATTCATGCAGCATGAACCATGCCTCCTTGCGAAGGAGTGGCCAGGATGCATCAGTGCCGTACCACCGGAAACTCCGGTCCCCGGAACGCGAGAACTCCGAGAGTCCGTCAGCCAAAGGCATCAGAATCTCCCTAGCAACGATCAGTCTCTCGTCGAGGTTGATTCTCATATTCGGGACGGAGCGGATCATTCCGATGCGGTCCACCAAATTAGTCCGAGGATCCAGGAATCTTGTGACCCATTTCCGGAGATCGAATACGGACGGATTCTTTCCGCTTAGACGTCTTTCAATCGGCACATCGCTTGGGTGATACGGGACAGTGCCGACCGTTCGACCACCTTTGCTCACGCTTTTGCGTACTTTCCTAGTGATTCTATTCTTAGCCACGGCTTACCATTCTCCTGTTCTATTTGTTGTAGTTGAACTGTTCGAGGACGCTGCAATCCAGCCTCATCCTCCCAATATGACAAAGTCCTAAAGGGACCATGTCCCTATTTCGCGAAAATACTACACATAGTTACAGCCAAAGACAATGGGTCGCTTGCGCGGGCCAAAATCGTCTCAAAACCTTCTTTACTATGCCAAGTTAAAAATTGAGATATGTGATAGTGATTTGAAGGATGGTTGCAAAGGTTACCCAAAGGAGATACGGGATATTTGCAATGGCAATCCATCGATAGTGCTTCCAGATGGCCTTCATTGACCACAGAAGAGTCACCAGGACGAGCAGAATGTCTACCAGGGCAAGTTCGTTGTTTCTGAGGCCGAACTGAATAGGACTGAATGCGGCATTGAAGATCAGGTTGAGCACGAACGGGAGCGCGACCGCCCGAGGAATGGCATTTTTATACGCTTTATAGAAAACAATGAGAAACGTAATTGCGATAATTGCATAGAGCACTGACCATACAGGACCGAAAAGCCATGCAGGAGGAGCCCAGTCAGGCTTGATGAGTGTCTGATACCATTCCATCGATTGATTCATGTGCTAAGTATAAGGAAATGCCATAGGAAGGGCCAGCAGGATATGCACCGCGTCCCTGCAGCGTGCAATTCGCAGTAGGTGAAATTAAAAAGCCCCGCTGCACACATATCTCACGATATGCGCAGCGGGGCTCAATGCGCAAGACAGATCAGGCTGCCACTTCGACGGGATCTTCTTCGTCATCATATGCTTTGAACTCATGTTCGAGCTCGAGTGCATCAACGTCGATGCCTTTTGCAGTCGCCTGGTCACCGAATGCCATTTCGGCGATTACGGATTCGTCGAAGTCGAGACTGAGGCTGAGCTGATACGCATCACCCGGCTGAAGGGTAACCCCTTTAAACACCTGGAGCGAAGCCAGGGCTTCGACTGGAAAAACCAGGACGATGACGTCTTGAAGGTACTGCCTGGACCGATACCTTTGAAGCACGTATTTCAAAAAGCCGAAGAATGCGATCTGCCTGACCCGGGCATTATCGTCGTCGAGACCACCGACATGGCCTGACTCAAACTTGCCGACACCTGCACTCTCGCTGATGGCTTCCGCAATAACGTCTACCTCTTCGCAATCTTTGCCATACAGGGCGTTGACAGTAGCCTGGGACGTGCCCGCAACGGCATAACTGATCAGGTTTGTCGTTGAAGCGAGTCTGTCCTCATGCCCTTCGCTGTTCCTGCCATCGCTGCGGTCTGAGTTTCCGATTCCGGCGACTAGAAAAAAGATTTTCTTATATGTCATTACCTTATCCTCCCAATACTCTAACGTTGTTGGTTACTGAATGAGCCACATATAGAATATGCGTCCGGATGCTTTTATACCACCCTTCTTGAAAATGTGAAAGCTGACTAGAAATCTTCGCTTGTTGCGCTTGTCGGCTCAGGCACCCGTGCAGATTCTCCGGAAGGTGTATTTCCGAGCGTCCAAACGGAGGCCAGGACGAGGATTACGCAGAAGACTTCGGCAAAATGCCGCTTATGTGCTCCGAGAGTCGCTCCAAGCTTTGAGGCGATACCGTGGGCAGATGTCGGGTGAACGCCTTCAGGTTTATGATTTCCTGCCGTATGGCTGATTGAAATGACCAGCAATGCAATGACAAGCAGGGACATGCCGAGAAGGATGTTCTTTGCAGCCTGTCTTGGATTTACGAAAAGTGCCGAGAAGATTTTGACGACAGCGTCGCTCTCCTCGCCTGATGACAAAGATGCATCGGATGCGACACCCAGAACGGCAGGCTCGGTTCCCGTTCCCACTCCTCCGAATGCATCGACCGAACCAACGGCGAGAGTTGTTGTAGATGATGAGTCAGAGCTGCTGGCCGCTTCTGTTGTAGTTGCGGCCGATACCGCCACTGAAGTTGTCGCAGCCGCCCGTCCGAACGGTATCGGCCGAGAAGAAGCGATGCTGTCCGCAGCACTTCCAACAAGAGCCAGTGCGACTACGGACCCGGTACTTGTCGCGGCAGGTTTTGTTGCGACAGCTATCGTATTTGTCCTGACAGGCATATCCGCTGATCCGCCTGCGGGCGCGGCGAAGAACTGAACGACGAAGATCGTCGGTCTTCCTTCATACATTCCCTCAGCGGTGCCGATTCCCGTCTCAGTGAACCGAGGATTCACAAGATTCTTCCTATGCGCCGGTGAATTGATCCAAGCCTTTGTGACATCGGACGAATCGACGAAGTTGATTGCCAGGTTTTCCCCCGCATATGAGTACCTGTAGCCGGCTTTCTGCATCCAGACCCACGGCTTCTCATTATCCGGACCAAGGTGAGAGAAATACCCCTTTGCTGCCATATCCTTCGCCTTCATGGCTGCGGCCTGGGCAAGAAGCGGATTCTCTGAAAGCTGGATGACCTGATTCTGCTGGCGGTACTCATTTGTCTGGTAGCTGAGAACTCCGGGAAGGACGGTCGCAACCATATTCTTAAGATTTGGCAGAAAGGCAGTGACCTGCCGAAGGGCGCCAGAATACAGGAGAATCTGGGAAAGGACCGTAAGGCCGAGGAAAAAGGCCAATGCCTCTGTTCGAAGCAGATGAGGAGTTCCCTTATTGTGTCGAGTCCTGACGAAGAAGTGCTTCGCTCGGCCAAAAAATCCCTCTTTTTTCATAAAGTCATGATACTACAGCTTTGTAAAGTGCACAAAACCCTGCCAACAAAAATCCCCAGCATTGCGCTGGGGATTTTCTTATCCGTGCCGACCGAAGTCAGTTGTGGATTACTTGTTGAGCTCAGCTCGAGTGAGCGGACCAACGAAGCCAGAAACCGGCTTGATCTGATGTGAAGCCTGGTAGATCTTCACAGAGAGAAGCGTTATCGGACCGAAGTATCCCGTAGGAGTAACCTTGAAGATTCCTTCAGCGGCAAGTCGCTTCTGAAGCTCGAGAACGTCATTGTTCCTCATTCCGTATCGAAGGTTCTGAGCGAAGTTGTACGTCTCGATACCGAGTACCTGTCCTGTTCCTCCAGTTGAAGGAGCAGACGGAACCGATACGATCGGAGCTGAGAATCCTGATGAAGATCCCCCTCCTCGCGCGCTCGTAGGCTCGCCTGGAGTCGGAGCAACCGGAGCTACCGTAGGATCAGTGTAGAGCGTAGTGAGTCCCGCATCGATGTACCAAGGCTTAGTAGAGACAGTTCCAGTCGCAGTAGTTGTCGCGAAGTCTGGAGCGGCTGATCCCCACCAGTTCTCAGTAGCGTTAAGGGCGTTGTTCGTGTCGAGATTCTTGATCTTGAATCCGTTCATGCTGTTTCGCTTGAACGTGATCTGAGAAGCGTCAGCGATTGCGCCGTTTCCGCTTGCCCAGTCAGAGCTGAAGTCGTATTCGTCGCCTGTCGCGCTTGATACGCCCATGATGCTGTTGTTCGTGATAGTCACATTCTGTGGAACGACCGTGCTTCCTGCAGTTGGAGTGACTTCGATTCCTCGAGCCCATCCCGCAGATACGATTGAGTCGATCTTGTTTCCGTCGACAGTGATGCCGCTGACAACGCCCTGAACCATGATTCCGTATGCACCCTTTGTATTTGAGTTATTTACGGCAGTCACTACGTTGTTAGAAATGTTTACATTAGTCACGACCTCAGGTCCGTCACCGTATACGTAGATTCCCTTAACAGAGACTCCGTTCCATGACGGGTTGGTTACCGTGAACCCCTTGAATGAGACGTCCCCTGAGTAGATTGAAACTGAGCCAGTGATGACAGCTTCCGCAACTCGCGTTCCAGTTCCGGCAACGCCAGCGTTAGGACCTTCGATGGTCACAGCCTTGTTCACAGTCACATTTTCAGTGTATGAGCCGGCTGCAACTGAAATAGTTCCAGTGGCAGTAACTCGGTTGAGTGCCTCAGTGATCGTCTTGTACGGGCTAGACTGAAGGCCGTTTCCTCCAGGAGCAGCAGCTGCGTCCACGAATACCTTTGAAAGGCTCGCAGGCAAAGTTGCCTGGTTCTCGATTACCGCACCGTTGTTCGCCGCTGAGATAGCATTGATGTCAGTGTAGTTGTTCGGAGTTCCAGGGATGAATGCGATGTCTACGACATTTCCGCTGAATGTATTTCCAGTGAATGTGACATTTGAATTCGCAACCACAACCCATCCTCGAGTACCGCTTACGCTGTTGCTTGAAACAGTTCCAGTAGCGTTGTCGTTGATGTACGCAGGCTGTCGAAGCGCAGTGAAGGTGTTTCCAGTCACTGTGAATCCGTCAACCGTGCTGATCTCAAGGCCTCGTACCACTTCGCCGTCGCCCATGGCGTACTGGCCAGTGAACTGGTTGTTTGAGATGACAGTTGATGAAGCCTGAATGCCAATGAGTCCGGATACAGAGGTCTTATCAAGCTTGGCGATCTGGAGATCGCTGATTGTTACTCCGGCCTTCGTGATCGTGAAGATCTTGTCAGATCCCGATGCTTCGATTCGGCCAGAATTGATTCCCTTGATGCTTACCGCCTTGTTGATGACCAAAGGAGTCGTCGTCGCCGTTCCATTGATAAAAATCGTGTCACCGTCTGCCGCAGCAGCGAATGCCCCAGCGATTGTCGGATATGGATTGTCCGAAGTTCCAAGATCCGCAGTCGAGCTGGCAACAACCGTACCGACATGCAGTTCTGCTGCGCTTGCAGTTCCTGGAAGAACTGAAGCTGCGGCAAGAAGTGCGAGCGCGAAGCCCGCAGTTGCGAAAGCCTTCATTTTTTATTTATTTTAAATTAAGTACAGCTTGTGGCCGTACCGACTAATAAGGTAGGCCAACCTTACTCCCCGCACATACCCTTGTCAATAAATTACTTAAAGATTTAGTAAAGTATTTTCAAAGTTTATGACAGGAACACAAATCCACAAGACATGCAATAGAAAACACCCTTATAGCCCAGCAGAACGATGTCTCATAAGGGTGAAGAGAGGACCAGCCAGCTGACATGGCGTAACTAGCCAAAAATGAGATATGTGACGATGAAGCCTCCGAGGATGGCAATTCCAGAAAGGAGGTAGACTGCCATCAGGCCGATAGAAAGCAGGCTGATCCCCCTGCCCTTTTCTGCGCTTCCTGCAAGCTGCTTGAGAGAGATGAGCGAAGACACGGTGATCATTGCCGGAACAATGCCAGCGAAGAATATGAGAGTCCGCGAGCTGAAGTCGAATAGACCAGTAACGGCAAGAAGAAAGTATCCGACGAAGAGCGCAGCGAGGCCGAAGCTCAGAAGGGAGAGCTTATTGAAGTTATTGAAAAGCTGCAGGCTTTCTGCGCCCGCCTTCGCTCGCGTCCGTCCCCTTGTTTGCGTGATTGTGATTGTAGACATGATTTCGCGTGGTTAAGGCTTATATGATATGTAAGCCGCTGAAGTTGGCGAAACCTTACCAATTTGTGCCAGCATGTCAAATCTTTCGCGCTTCCAAGACGTGCGAGCCGAAAAAACAAGCGGGTATCACATCCGTAGACACTTTGTCATGCATGTTGTATGGTGGTACCAGATTTGCGGCCCGGCAATTCTACAGAAAAGAAGTAGTCTTTGAGGGCCGAACACCCTTCCTGATTGCGGCCGAACACCGCCTTACCTGGTTAACCTGAGGGCAGAGACAAGTACCATGAAAACGAACGGAAAAATGGAGTGGCAAAACAGCCGCCTGGGAGCCATCGCGCTCACGAGAAAAGGATTGATTCCTCGCTATATCAGCGAGCTGTGGACGAAAAGCCATAACGGCATTTCCCCACTGAAATGGAAAATTATGCAGCGGTGCGCCACAATCACGTGGTTTCTCACCGGTGCAGCCTTGCTTCTTGCAAGCATGTGGGCAATGCAGGCTTATGGGCTGGCGCAGCTCGAATCTGTTCCAGGACAGGTTGCTTCTTATGTTCTGATGGCCGTCTTATTCATCATCACGATGATTGGAAATGACCACCTCAGGATCTTTCGCACCATGAGACTGAATTGGCTCATGTTTGAAAGCGGCTTTCGCGAGCTCGAGCGCATATTCTACTTCGAGGGATCCTTCCCAGAAACAGAAGAAGATTTTGTCGCCAAAGTGAATGAAACGCTGATTGAAAAAGCACGAATTCAGATCAAGGAAAAGGCCCGGACAGATTTCATGAGCTCATCACCCATGAGAGACTTGTACGATGCGGCAAAAGAGTTCGGCATCCTTGGGTTTCCCAACGAAGGATACAAGCATTACTTTGCTGAAGCACAAAGACGGCTAGACAAAGAAGAGCTGCCGCTCTTCCACAAGGAAAGCTAGTAAGGAAAGGTAGGCTGACTACCTCTAATTGTCAGATGCCCACGGAATCGTTCCGTGGTTTTTTATTTGCATGTAAAAAGCCCCGCACCAAACAGCTTGTGTTTATGTGCGGGGCCATTGAGATTCCCGGAATCCATCAGGCGACAAGAGTGGCCTTCAAGAGGTCGGCAAGCTCTGACGGCCGTCCGATTTCGGCGAGGCCGCGATTCAGGAACCGGTGATCGCCCGTAACATCAACAAGGTCGAATTGAGGCGGCTTTGGAACCGTCTTCATTTCTTCCACGGTCTTCACCTCGATTTCGAGGATTACCAGACCTTCGAGAATTCCTTGATAGAGATCGAGCTCGCATACGTATGAGCCGTACGGGAACTTGTATCTCGTCTTCACGATTTCCTGAGTGTCTTTGAATGTATGAGCGACCTTTAGCCCAAGGTATTCCTCCTTGCTGATCTGCGGCTCGGACTCGTGGCGTTTTCCAGGAACGTTCGTTGGCACCTTTTCGGTATAGTAGAACGAGTCCCCGTGAGCCGTGCTTTTCGCTCGAACCCGGCATTCGATGCCGGTCTTGCCAGGAATATCCAGGTATGTCTGCCGTATCTGGAAGCACTCTGCTCCTTGCGGAATCAGCGCCGGGCTGAAGTTGGTAACGATGAATTTCGGTTCGATTTCGTCTGTCGTTGGCATATTCAGTGTTCTCCTTAGCGCACGAAGCGCATTGTTTATCTTTCCTTCAAAATCAGTTGAATTGTCGACGATCTGATGATGCATATGCCCGAGCCATGCGGCCACGGTCGCATCATCAAGCCTTCGAGCCTGTTCGGGCGTTTCCGGCCGTTCAGGATCGTTTACATAGAATTCCTCCTTGCCATGTGCGGCAGTGACCAGATGGACGACGAGATCGTAGAAATCAAGAGCAGATGCCGGATTAAGTCCGGCCTCCTGAAGAATCGCTTCGAATTGGACCTTGCCGACATATGCGGCACCGTCCATGTATCCTCGGTCACAGAGAAATACGACGCCCTTGTACGCGGACAAGTCCATTTCCAAGAGCAATTGCAGATATCTGTACTTTTTTTCCAAAGTCGCAAGAAGCAGCTGCTTCTGGAATCCGGAATGGTTTTTCCAAGGCCCTTGGCGCGGATCGAATCCTGCCGCAATGAGTTCCCTGGCCAACTCCGGCACCAGGATGACTTTGTAACCATGGACTTCGAGAAGCCTGGTTGCCTCCAAGAGGAATTTTGACTTTCCTCCGCATGGTCCTCCCGTGAGGGCCACGAACTTGATCCGGTCGCGAACGGACCGGAATGCCTGAAGCATTTCGCTGACTGTAGCCATAATTTATAGATCTTTCCGAATCTGAGTATGATGACGAGAGGTGTATATGTCAAATGAAGTATTGACATATTGAATAAATATGTGACCATATTACCGGATCAAAATCAGAATCCCGACACAGAACACCCAGAACGCAAAACTGAATATGAAAATGAGAATCATCAAGCTCGGCACGAAGTGCAGAGACATCGCAACCGGACTTCCGGGCACAGTAACGCTGCTCCATATCAATATGGATCTGCACCTCAATTACCTCTTTCAGCCAGAAGGAACAAATCCTGAAACAGGCCTGCCGTCCGACAAAATTCCGCTCGGCATCGCACGTCTCGATCTCCCCGACGACTGTTACGTCGAGATTGATCTTCCGACCGAGGTACTTGGAAGCCAGGCTACCGACAGCGCCAGCGGATTCTCCGGCATGGCCGTGGACATCGTCCTGTACATCAACGGCTGCATCCACCTGGTCCTGCAGCCTCCGGGCGTACTGCCGAAGACAAATGCTCCGATCAAAAAGACAGAGTTCAGCATACTCCAGTGCACTGGGGAAAAAATCCCCGTGCTGACCCCTGCTGAAAAAGATAAGGAGAAGCAGGAAAGACCATCTCCGACCGGAGACGAGTTCCAAGAATTCATCCCCAGAGAAGCCGGAGGCCTTCCCCAAAGCTGATAATGCCAACAAGTGCAAGACATGCACCTGACAGCCACCCGTATACGGGTGGCTGTTTTACAATCCTTAAATTGCAGTGAAAAAGCCCTGAACAAGCTAAACTTGAACAGGACTTTGTTTTTTTACGCGCAGAAAGCTGCATTATTCCTAATAAACGTAAATCAGCCATCCGCTGGTCCGGCACTGAGTGACAAACTCAGCATAATCCTGGTTTGAAAGACGCTCGACTTTTCCTGTGACACCGCGGATTTCGTGGCCGGCGGCGGCAAGAGCTCATTTCGACTGACGACCCTTTGAGGGACGACCTGCCCAGAGCGTGCTGATGCCAGCATCGCTGCCTGCCGCTTTTCGTATCTCTCCCTGGCCGGATCGTCAATGAGGAGTTTTCTCAAAGGATCATTGGGCAGCGGGATACGAATCTTTCCCTGTCGGCCGGTGACCCACATCTGTCCGTCTTTGTCGGAATAAACACATGAGCTGGCAGAGACCAGGATGCACGCAGCCAGGATAAGGCTTAATATTTTCATAATGTAACTAAGATCTAGTTTTTTTGCATTGCCGCATTCCAGTGACTGATGTCACGCACCTCATTCCGCGTCGGAATGGCACTTTGTGGGCATACCGCTTAGCATTTCCAGGCTCAGGATTGCATACCGAGGGCATGCATGTCAAAAAAGGTGCATTAGCAAGAAAAAGAAAAGGCCCTGCGAGATGTGAAGTCCGCAAAGACTTTTCTCGCAGGGCACTAAGGCTCCGCCTTGCTTACCGCCGGGCCAAGAGGCTTCCCGGACTCAACCCAATCGTCATACAATGACGTGACTTCTCCCATTCCTGCCAGGAGCATAAGCTGCTGCATGGCACTGTCGAGGTTATGGCATGTTATGCCGACGCCCTGACCGCAGCCGATCCTCCTGTCAGGCTCGGTGTGAATCTGACAGGCATCACCAGGGCAATCGAGAATGATCTGGCCTCCCCTTGTATAGCAAGCGAAGCGATCGAATGCATGCACTTTGCCGAACAGGCGGCAATGGACCATTTTCATCACTTCGACAGCTGAAGGAAGATTGACCCAGTCATCATAAGACATGGACAGGCTCTCCAGAAACCTGAGGAATTCCGGGCTTGCATAGCCGCCGACCGAATGGCCATGCGATGTAGCTTTCGCCATGGATGTCACCGTGAATAGCTGCTTATGCGGCGTATCAACATCACAGTCCTTCAAAGGGAACTTCAATGCCGTCAAGAATACGGCCAAGGAATAACAGACCTCGTCGATCTGCATGCTATCCAAGAACGTATCCGTTCCCTTGCCGTCACAGGAGTAGCATACGTCACCGTAAAAATCCCTCTTTCCCTTTCCCAAACACCTCGCGCAAATAGAATTGCTTTTGAAGCAAACCCGCGGAATCTTAATCCGATACGTCAGCCATTCAGCATCCTGAGCGACCAATGCAATCGAATCATTGATTCCGAAAAAGGCCTGCCCGAGCCGAGGCTCGCACCTATCGAAAAGCGGCAAAAAGCTTGGCTTCTCATCCCAGCCTTTGAAATAAGGTCCCCAATTCTTGAACTCGCTCTTCTCCAGAAAAAACCGGTGAACTCGAATGAATAAGCCTTCTGCCTGCCTATCCCAAAAAAGATGATACCAACGAGGTATATCTTCGTACTCGATCGTCTTCATTTGAATGTACCTCCTTGGCTAAGGGTTTTCCATGGCGTGTTTGCCAGAGAATTCTAGGCATCAAGGTACACTCGTTTGAGAGTTATGTCTAACAAAGCTTCAGTCCGGCCTTCCACGTCCGTAACGTCCAGCCATAAAATAAAAAAAGCCCAGGTCTTTTCAGACCAGGCGTTTTTTATTTTTGTGGACCCTACAGGACTCGGTCACAGGTTAAAATTGCTCCGCAATTTTCCCTTCGACCCCGCCTCCTTGTCGCGCTTCGCTGCGCTCACTGCGCGACCGCGTCCGGCTTTCTCATCGCTATAGTCAGGAAATATAAAAGAGCAGACGCGATGTCTGCTCTTTTATATTTCTGTGGACCCTACAGGACTCGAACCTGCCACCTCCTCAGTGCAAATGAGGCGCTCTAGCCAGATGAGCTAAGGGCCCGTCTTCTTTCCGAATCTGGACCCCGGAGGGCTTGAATCGGGCAGTTCAATGCCTGGCTGGCACCGAATGAGAACCATATTACTATTTTCTTCACACTTGAGCAAGTACGCCGGACGGTTGGTCTTCCGGCGTCAAAGACTGACTCTTTCCCGCGGGCCTAGCCCTGAAAGACAGGCCGACTCCAGACCGAGTTCCTGCCTATTTACCCCTCTTAAGGGCAAGCCGGATCAGATGGTCAATAAACTCATGATGCTTGATGCCAGCCGCATCCAAAGACTTGTAGATAGGTGCATGTTCATGGATATGAGGAAGGGCATTGACCTCAAGCACGTACACTCCCCGCCTCGGATGGACGATGAAGTCGGCGGTCGCAAAATGCGACAGGCCGAGCTCTTTCCGGATCGTGCCCATTGCGTCCTCAACGACTTTCTTCTCCTCCGGCGTAAGCGTAGACGGGCTATGGTGGTCATATGCGCCGCTGAACTTTTTGGACCAGTCGAATATCCCGTGATGTCCGTGATGCTTCTGCCTCTTCCTTTCTTCGATCCTATGCGCGAACGCCTGCTCCTCCGGAGAAAGGTCGCTCAGGGTCACCTCGGCGCTCTTCGCATCAGCCACAGGGTCGCTCAGATGTGGATGCTTTGCAGGCTTAACCTCTACCGGGAACATGTGGTACAGATCTTTGCCTCGGAAATCATCAAGGAAACCTGAAATGATTTCCTTGCCGGTAATATGCTCTTCGACGAGAACTTCATTTGAGAACCCTCGCGCATGATCAAGCGCTTCAATGAGTTCCTGAAAGTTGGAGGCGAACGATACGCCAAGAGAGGAACCCATGCCTTTCGGCTTTACGACAACAGGCATCGGGAACGACTTGAATACGTCATGAGCGATCGGCTCAAGGTTTTCTCCATGTGGCAGGTTGAGTTCCTTATGATACGGAGTCTTGATGCCATGCTTCTTGAAATGATTCTTGGCGACCCCCTTGTTCATAGTCATCGCTGTTGCATATGGCTCAGAACCTACATACGGCACGGAGAAAAGCTTGAGGAGATTATGGATTGTTCCATCCTCGCCATACGTGCCCTTGAGCGCATTGAAAACGACATCTACGCGCCTCATGGCAAGCTCAGGAGTCATCGGGACCCCGTCGATATGCCAGATGCCGCCCTTGTCGATGAAGATGTCCACGCCCTTATAGTGCTTCGAAAGCGGCTCCCTATTGAGAATGCTCAGGATATGTTGGCCGGTCTTGAGAGAAACCTCATATTCATGAGATGGACCGCCCCGGAGAACGCCTACGCGAATGAGTGACATATGAAATGATTATACCTTCAAACAGGCGCGGCCAGAAACGAAAAAAGCTACCCTGCTGTGGACGGCTCCTTACCTGAACATATTCTTCGATCGCAGAATCTTATGGCTCTTGAGCGCGAAGCGATGGCACTCCGCATTGATCTGCACCGCCTCTTCGTTTGTCAGTACACTTGCCTTTGCAGGTCCGTTTCCGGAATCGCCCGCTCCGCGTGCGGCAAAAGCCGTAGAGCGGAGAACCTCTCTCGCCTTATGCGATGAGTCCTTCACAATAGAGACAACTTCGATGAAGTCCAGCTCTTTCGGCCTTCCCTGTTCCGTAAATATTTCCAAAAGCACTTTCTTTGCATGGACAATGTGCGTCTTTCCGCCATCGATGACAATAGCCTGAGGCAAAGTCCATTCAGGATGATTGAATCGCCGCTTGAGCATCTCCGTCAATGATGAGAAGTCATCGCCTCCTTTCGCGGTCTTTATATTGAACTTTCGGTATTCGTTCTTATTAAATTCCCCATCCTCAAGCACGACCATGGCACCTACGACGCTTTTGCCTGACATATGTGCAACGTCGTATGCTTCCACCCGAGCACCGCTCTTGGCAGAAATGATGCCATCAGCGTTCGCATTAGCACTGCCAGCAGCAGTTGCGGATCCAACCCTGTCAGCCTCATCAGCAAGCGCCCCGAACTCCGTGCCTCGCTTAATCATTGAAACGTCTCGGATATGCGAAAGCGCATACAAGGTTTTCTTGACCTCGTTAGCAAGCTCAAATTCCATATGCTTGGCATGTTGGTTCATTCGCTTTTCCAAGTCGTCCATAACCTTGTCTTTCTGGCCTTGGAAAAAGAGCCGCAGATCGCTGATTCGCTTTGCATAGTGGGTTTTGGTCATTTCGCCTGTGCAAACGCCGGGACAAAGCCCGATGGTTCGGTTAAAGCAGGGCTTGCCGAAACCCTCGTTAGACTTTACGACTCGCGAGCCGGAAGCATCAAGCTCCGCTTTTTTCTTTATGATAGCCGGACCGCTATAAGGCGCACACTTGTCCCTGTATGGAAAAATTCGCCGAATGATTCTGAGCGCCTCTTTGAGCTCGGCTCCGAACGGATATGGACCGAAGACATCAGTGTATTCATATCCCAATGCCTCGATCTGCTGTTCCGAAGTCTTGCCGGCTAGCTGCAAGTTTCGCCCTCGTACCACAAGCACGCGAGGAAAGTCCTCCTTAGTGAAAATGACGTAGTTGAAGCTTTTATTGTCCTTTTCCTTAGTGTTGTATTTCGGCTGATTATCCTTAATGAGCTGGGTTTCAAGAATGAATGCCTCAAGCACCGAATCCGTGATTCGATACGTGACCGTACTCGCTTGCGCTATCATGTCCACCAAAAGCCGTCCTCGCGTCTTCATGAGATCATCGGCAAAATAGCTTCGCACCCGGTCCCGGAGCGAAGTCGCTTTTCCGATATAGAGGGTTTCCCCGGCACCGTTCTTGAAGAAGTACACTCCGGGAACATCGGGAAAATCCAGCTTGTGAAAATCAGTAAGCTGCATGATTGGTTATTGCATATGCCCCGGCCCATTCAGATACGCAAGCACAGCAACGATGATGGCCAAGGCGAGTATGGCAACTAGGCCCCCGACGAAGATACGTCCGAATGTCTTGACTGCCCATCGAATGAGAATGAAAGTCCAGATGACACCTACGACCAACGCGGCCATGCCGACATGAAGGTTCCAGTTAGCCTGGCACGGAATCGAGTTATACGTGTACTGAACGCAAGGAGCAAGCAGATTGAAAAAGTCTGCCACCACATAGCTGAAGCTCGAATGCATGGCGAGCCAGTATACGAATGCCGAAATGAGTATTCCGATAGCTGCCGTGAATGGATTTAGGAGAAATTGACCCATAGGCAAAGTATAGCCAAAAGCGGCAAAAACGAAAGGCTCAGTGAAGTAAATAAAAAAGCCCAGGACAACTTGTGTCGCTGGGCTTTGTGCGGAGACAGCTCCGTTAGTTGACCAATTTTACCCTTCAGGCTGCCAAGACGGGTCCCGGAAGCGATTGAGGAGGCAGTGTTGCGGTATTTGCTCAGTGCAATCAACGATAGCCGCTGACGCAGTGCCCATTCCTTTGTCACTCCGATTTTCAGGAAGACAGAGCGAGCAAATGATCTGCATGCAGCGGGAGCTTTCGCCATACAGCGCCCCGTAGGAGAGCCATACTTTGCCGCCGCGAGTTACCACGATAACGTAGCCGTTGTTGGTGGCATAGCTGCCAAGCATCTTGACCGTTGCTTCGACCGCGCCTTCATGGCCACAGGCACGACTCAAAGGCAGACCCGTAACGTGCACGAAGCCGAATTCCGCCAACTCTGACCCTTCGATTTTTTCCATAATGAGGTACTTTTTTGATTGTTTGACTGCAGAATCAAGATACGTAGGCACCTTGAAGCCTGAAGTCAAAAATACTCTATATATTATATCATACATAGAGTGTTTGTCAATGTAACTATCTGACCGAAAGGCGTCTTATCTCTGCTTCAATACCCTTCTCAGGTATTCGCCCGTATGGCTATGCGGATGGTTCGCAACCTCTTCAGGCGTTCCAACAGCCACGATTTTTCCTCCGCCCACTCCTCCGAGCGGCCCAATATCGATGATGTAGTCAGAGCTCTTGATGATGTCCATGCTGTGCTCGATAACCACCACCGTATTCCCCTTTTGAACAAGCTTTTGCATTATTTCGATAAGCTTTCGTACGTCTTCGTAGTGAAGTCCGATTGTCGGTTCATCCAAGAGATAGATAGTCTTCTGAACATGTGGCCTGTAAAGTTCCGCAGAGACCTTTACTCGCTGTGCCTCCCCTCCTGAAAGCGTCGTTGCGGACTGCCCAAGTTCAAGATAGCCAAGACCCACTTCGTTGAGCGTCTGGAGTCGGTCTGAAATAGACGGCACATCCTCAAAGAATGTGAGCGCTTCCTCGACAGTCATTTTCAAGACTTCGTAAATGTTCTTTTTCTTGTATCGCACTTCGAGCGTTTCCTTCATGAATCGCTTACCGTTGCAGACATCGCATGTCACGAAGACGGTTGGAAGGAAGTGCATTTCGACTTCGATCATTCCGTTACCCTGGCAGTTCTCGCATCGTCCGCCCTTCACATTGAATGAGAACCGGCTTGCCTTCCAGCCTCGTGCCCGCGCATCGACTGTCTCGGCAAACATGTCTCGAATATGCGTCCATGCTCCAGTGTACGTAGCCGGGTTTGATCTCGGAGTTCGTCCGATCGGGCTCTGGTCGATGAGAATCGTTCGGCCGAGATACTCCGTTCCAGAGAAGCTTGCGCAGTTATAGATGTTTGCAGATCGATGGTCTCGATCAAGTCGTGCCAAAAGGTTCTTATGGAGAATTTCATATACGAACGAAGACTTTCCTGAACCTGAAACTCCGGTGACTGTCGTAAGTCGTCCAAGCGGCACCTCGACATTCATATTTTCGATATTGTTTACCTTACCGCCCACAACCTTGAGCCAGCCTTTGTTTTCGTCCCGTCGTCGCTCAGGAATCTCGATTACTCGTTCGCCACGAAGATAATCGATGGTGACAGAGTCCGTCGGATTCGTCTTTGCCGTAAGCAAGTCATTAAGCCATCCTGATGCAATAACATTTCCTCCATGCACTCCAGCACCCGGTCCGATATCGATGATGTAGTCAGCCGCAAAGATGGTGTCTTCATCATGCTCTACGATGACAAGGGTATTTCCGAGGTCTCGAAGCTGGATGAGCGTCTTGATGAGTCGGTCATTGTCTCGCTGGTGGAGACCGATCGTCGGCTCGTCGAGTACGTACAATGCGCCTACAAGCCCAGAACCGAGCTGCGATGCAAGCCGGATTCGCTGTGCCTCACCTCCTGAAAGCGTATTTGCCTTTCGATTAAGTGAAAGATATTCGATACCAACATCGTTCATGAATACGAGTCTCGCTAGAATTTCCTTGATGACGACTTTGGCAATCTCAGCGTCCACATCGTTGAGCGGAAGATTATTGAAGAATTCCAGAGAGCCAGCGATTGAAAGCGCCGTAAGTTCTACGATGTTTGTCTGCTTTTCGACTGCATTGCCTTTGGCATCAGTTACAGTTCCCTTAAGGAATACGTGAAGAGCTTCAGGTCGAAGTCGGGCACCCTTACAAACCGGACACGGATCATTGATGAAGAAATGCCTTGTTCCGAGACCGTTACATTCAGGACATGCTCCATGCGGAGAGTTGAATGAGAAGAGTCGTGGCTCGACTTCCGGGAATGAGAATCCGTCGAATGGACACATGAACTTAGAAGAGATGAGCTGGTCAGTTACCTGCATCGGCTTCTCGGTATTCCCATCGTCTACAACGATCCTGATAAGGCCATCAGCCTCATGAAGTGCTCGTTCCACGGCTTCGTTAAGTCGCTCACGGAAGCTCGCTGAATTATCCTTGATTTCTGAAATATAAAACTGGTCAACAAGGATATCGATGTCGTGCTTCTTCGTCTTCGAAAGCACGATCTGCTCTCGGAGCTTCTTAACTGAACCGTCTACGCGTGCCTCGTCATACCCCTTGCCGAGCATATCGTAGAGAAGCTGGTAGTATTCGCCCTTTCGCCCGACAACGACAGGCGCATAGATCTTGAACATCCGAGTGTCGAGGTCGACGCCCATAACCTTCTTGCTTGCAACAGCTTCTCGCGCGACCGTTGTTGAGCTCGCATTGCCTTCCACGATATTGAAAATAGTCTGAAGGATTTCTTCCTTTGAAAGCTTCTTGATTTCCCTTCCGCACTCCAAACAGTGCGGCTTTCCGACTCGCGCGAAAAGAATTCGCAGGTAGTCGTAGATTTCGGTAATAGTAGCAACTGTAGACCGAGGATTGTTTGACCGTGACTTCTGATCAATGGAAATGGCTGGAGAAAGACCGACGATCTCATCGACGTCAGGCTTCTGCATCTGTCGCAAGAACTGTCGCGCATACGAAGAAAGAGACTCGACGTATCGTCGCTGGCCTTCCGCAAAAATAGTATCGAAGGCCAGCGACGACTTTCCAGAACCAGAAAGACCTGTGATGACGATCATCTTGTTTCGAGGCATCTCGACCGAAATGTTCTTGAGGTTATGCGTTCGCGCACCCCGGACGATGATGCTATTTCCAACCGACATGTCGGTCTTTGTTGCCGGCTTAGCCGCAGTCGCAGAAACCCGAACAGTCTGGGCAGATGCCGCAGGCTTTGCAGAAGTTTTGGCCGGCGCGGAATCATCAGCCTTGATGCCAAAAGTGGCAGCATGCATCTTGGACGCCTTGAGGCCCTCTCGCTTTTCAGGCTCAGGCTTCTTTCCAGCTTTCTTCTTTGGGTCTTTTTTCATGGTTTCGCGAAGTAAATAAATAAGGAGGCGCGCGGTTCGGTCAGCGCCGCGCCTTCCGGGCAGTATACAACAGAATAGACACAAAATGAACCCTGTTTCACTTGCTCAAAACTGCCGGGCCTAGAATCTCACAGGCACCATGATGCATATCCAATATGAAGAAAACCTGAACCTTTCATGAAGCAGCAGGTTCTCATTTCAAATCCGCACGCCGGCAGCCTTTCTTTTGGCTTACGCCTTCGCATCAAACATCTTTTCCAAAATCTGGGCATGGACCTCATCCTTTCCATGATGCCCGTGGAAGTCGTGAATGTCCGCATCCTTTGTCTTGAGTAGATTCTCAAGGGCATGCATTCGTTCGAAATAAATAGCCAGTCGCTGCTGGATAGCCTCGTCAGTATCGTCAGGTCGTGCAGCTGCCCCTGTCTTCTTCGCATGCTCCGCCCGGTCGAGGCATCGCTTCTTTGAAGCTTCGGGCTCGAGATTGATTCGAATGACGCCAACCTTGGGCTCCCTTCCGTGATACGCCTTTCCAAGCTCGAACAAGTGATGCGTCTGCTTTTCGCTTCGTGGGAATCCATCAAATATGAGAACGTGCTTTGTCTCGCCAGATTCCTGCTGCTTTGCAAAATGATTCATCAGGGCATTGAATGTGATGTCGTCATTGATTGTCTTTCCTTCGAGCATGTCCGCCTTGGCCCGCTCAAGCTCTTCCGTAAGGTCTTGTGAGTTAAGAAGAACTGATCTGAGAATTTCGCCGACCGATGCGAAGTCAGCATCCGTCTTCTGGAGGATTTTCTTGAGCTGAGTCGTCTTGCCTGATCCCTGAGGACCGACAAGGGCGATGATGTCGTATTTGCTTGTATGAGTATGTGCCGGCCGGTTTCCCGCTGCATCTGAGTTGTGGTGTGTAGACATTAAGTCACTATAGCATACGAGAAATGGCGCACTATGAACAAAGTTTCTCTGATTAAAACATAAATGAGGTATTGTCAAATATTGCCATTGCATGTATATTGCTAGGACCTGAAATAGACCAGGCGTAGTTCATTCAACCAACCAACAGATTAGGAGGACACGGTGCGTGCACAAAATTGAAAAGCTTAAGTATGACCTGATTGCCTTTGTCGCCCCGCAAGGCGGCGGCAAAGACACCCAGATGGAAATCCTCAAGGCTTCCCTGCCTTGCGAAACCACGGCCCTGATCAGCATGAGCGACGTGCTCCGGCACTATCGCAGTACTGATCGAGAGTTCGACGAGCAAACTTCCCTGATGATGGCTCGCGGCATCCTGATCGGCGACGATATCGTTGTCGGCAGGCTCATGAAATACATCCAGGAGGAATGCAGAGGCAAAACGACGATTCTGCTCAATGGCTTCCCAAGAACGATTGCGCAAGCATTCGGGCTTTGGGCCATCAAGTGCCATGTGCTTGGCCCTCAGGCCCGAGTAGCGATCCTGAAGTTCGAACTCTCCAAAGAAGACGCCTACAAGCGCTGCCTGAAGAGA
>DASWWM010000003.1:0-13952 GCA_036405975.1 Minisyncoccota bacterium
GAGTCGATGCCGATGGTCACCGTACCTCCTCGGACAACGCTCTGATCGATGATAAGCGAAGCCATCTGGTTGAGGATCTTGTTCTGGATAAGCCTCTTGAGCGGTCGCGCACCGTACTGAGGATTGTATCCCTCTTTCGCAAGATACTGAATTGCAGGCTCTGAGAATTCAAGCTTGATATCCTTGTCTCCAAGTCGAGCCTTGACCTTCTCGAGCTCGATGCTGACAATATTTCGGATGGCTTCCTGGCTGAGGATATCGAAGATGACGATCTCGTCGAGTCGGTTGATGAACTCCGGTCGGAAATGCTCCTTGAGAGATTCCATGACCTTCTCCTTCGTCTCAGCATAGCCTTCCTTGTCAGTCGTGCTGGCACTGAATCCGATCTTCTGCATTCGGTCGATATACTGTGCGCCGATGTTCGAAGTCATGATAATGATCGTATTCTTGAAGTTGATTGTCCTCCCCTTCGAATCAGTAAGTCGTCCATTATCGAGAACTTGGAGAAGAACGTTAAAGATTTCAGGGTGGGCCTTTTCGATCTCGTCGAAGAGGATGACTGAATATGGTCGATGCTTTACAGTTTCCGTAAGGCTTCCGGCGTCTTCATGGCCGACATAGCCCGGAGGAGCGCCAATGATCTTTGAGACCGCATGCTTTTCCATATACTCCGACATATCCACTCGGATAAGCGACTTCTCGTCATCGAACATGAACTTGGCAAGAGCCTTAGTGAGCTCTGTTTTTCCGACTCCCGTAGGTCCGAGGAAGATGAATGAACCGATCGGTCGTGCAGGGTCGTTAATGCCGGCTCGTGACCGCTTGATAGTATCCGCGATTCGCTTTACCGCTTCGTCCTGGCCAACAACCTGCTTCTTGAGCTCGTCTTCCATTCGAGAGAGCTTCTGGGCCTCCTCTTCAAGCATTCGCGATACAGGGATGCCCGTCCATCGTGCGACAACGTGAGCAATCTCCTGCTCATTAATCTCTTCGTTCAGAATCTTCCTGAAGACCTGGAGCTTCTTGAGCTTTTTCGTCTTAACATCCAGATCTTTTTCAAGCATCGGAATCTTTCCGTACCGGATTTCGGCAACCTTCGAGAGGTCAGCCTTCGACTCGGCCTTTTCTGCCTCCTGCCGAGCGGTTTCGAGCTGCTTCTTGATATTCTTTATATCCGAGTATGTCTCTCGTTCATTGATCCACTTCGCCTCGATCTCGGAAGTGCCAGCCTTAAGGTTAGCGATTTCCTCCTCAATCGCCTTGAGTCGAGCTTTGGCCTTGGCAACAAGGGGAGCGTCGGACGTGCTCTGAGCGTCCTTGCTGAGGGCTTCCCGCTCGATTTCGAGCCGCATGATTCTTCGGTGTGCATCTTCAAGTTCCGCAGGCTTATTTTCAAGTGAGATTTTGAGAGATGAAGCAGCTTCGTCGATGAGATCCACCGCCTTGTCAGGAAGGAATCGGTCGCTGATATATCGGCTTGAGAGATTCACGGCAGACACAATGGCATCGTCAGTGATTCGTACGCCATGATAGAGCTCATATTTTTCCTTGAGTCCTCGGAGGATCGCTACGGCATCTTCAGTTGAAGGCTCGTTCACGTATACTGGCTGGAATCGTCGCTGAAGAGCGGGGTCCTTCTCGATATGCTTCTGGTATTCCTTGAGCGTCGTCGCACCGATAGCGCGAAGCTCGCCTCGAGCAAGTGCAGGCTTGAGCATATTTGATGCGTCGAGCGAACCTTCAGCTGCTCCGGCGCCCACGATAGTATGAATCTCATCGATGAAGAGGATGATTTTGCCATCGGCTTTCTCGATTTCCTTGAGAATGTTCTTTAGCCGTTCCTCAAACTCTCCTCGGTACTTCGTTCCGGCAATAAGCACGCCCAAGTCGAGTGATACAAGCTCTTTGTCTTTCAAAGATTCAGGCACATCGCCCATTGCGATCCTGTTTGCAAGACCTTCGATGATGGCAGTCTTTCCAACTCCCGCTTCGCCGATAAGGATCGGGTTGTTCTTCGTTCGTCGCGAAAGAATCTGGATCACGCGCATGATTTCAGTGTCTCGCCCGATGACCGGATCGAGTTTATGCTCACGCGCAAGTGAAGTGAGGTTTCGGGTGTACTTCGTGATCGCCTTCATCTTCTTCGATCCGCCTTCGCCGCTCCCTGAAGTCTTGGCCTGCTTTGTCTCCTGAAGCGCCTTGTGAATATGCTCCTTGTCGATCTTGAATCGGGCAAGCATGTCTCGCGCGACATTCGATGTGTCGAAGATCGAAAGGAAAAGATGCTCTACATTTACGAACTCATCTTTCATCGCGCCAGCGACCTTTGCGGAATTCTCAATGATCTGCGCCATCTCGGGCGTCAGGTAGAGCTGGTATGAAGGAGCGAGCGTCGCCCCTGAGTCACCAGCGTCAATGGCCTCCAGGACGTTGTCAGTCAGAAGAATCGTATCGACGTCCATTCGCTCAAGCACGGAGAAAACGATGCTGTCCTCCTGGACAAGCAGTGCGGTGAGGAGATGAAGCGGGCTGACATGGTTCTGTGCCCGTTCGATGGCCAATTCATGGGCTTTTTTGATTACTTCCTTCGCTTTTGTGGTGAAATTATTGAATGGTGGCATCATATATGGACGTATTATAACATGGTCGTCAAGACCTGGCTGATAATGGGTTTCGCCCGCTCTATCTCGGACTCGGTCGTGTATTTTCCGAGAGTGAGCCGGAGGGAGCTCTTCGCACAGTCCGCCCTGCCCAGCGCAGCTACGACATAGGACGACGAGTCCTCCTTCTTTGACCGGCAGCTCGTGACCGATGACGCCGCTATGCCCTGAGCATCGAGCCTGATGACGCAGAACTCCGCATCCATTCCCGGCATGCATACATTTATATTGTTAGGGAGCCTTTCCTTCTCGTCACCGTTCAGCTTCAGGTTTGGCACTGTCTCAAGAAGATGCTTTAAAAGACTGTCTCGAAGTGAAGCGATTCGCACGGACTCAGCTTCCCTATTTTTCTGACATTCCTCCAGCGCCTCTGCGAAACCGACAATGTTAGCGAGCGGCTCAGTACCGGGACGAACGTATTCCTCCTGTGCTCCTCCGAACATGAGAGGCCTGAGCTTGATTCCCTTCTTCGCATAGAGCAGTCCCGCTCCTCTGGGCCCGTAGAACTTTGAACTGTCGAGCGTCATCAGATCGATTCCGAGCGCCGGCACCCTCAGGCTGAGATAAGAAGGGGCCTGACATGCATCCGTATGGAACATCGGCAGTGTCTTCTCGAAAACTTCATCCGCACTCGTTCCCTCTGGCTTTCCCTTTCTGAAGTGTCTGATCGCCTTCGCGATCTCTTGTACAGGCTGAATAGTGCCGACTTCGTTGTTCGCATACTGGATAGTGACCAGAACCGTCTCTCGCTTGAGTGCGGCCTTGAATTCCTTCATGTCGATGATGCCGCTTTCAAGAACGGGAACGAAAGTGACTTCGCAGATCCCTGACCGGCTCATATCCTTGAGAACTTCAAGGACCGACGGATGTTCAACAGTCGAAGTGATAATATGAGGCCTGAAATACACATTCGAAATAATTGCAGAGAAAAATCCTCTCAAAGCGAGGTTGTTTGATTCGGTTCCTCCAGAAGTGAAGTACAGCTCAGTTGGCTGAACCTCGAGACATCGGGCCACTTTCTCCCTAGCCTCATCAAGCTTCTTCGAAGTCCTGACTCCTGCCGCATACAAAGATGACGGGTTCGCATACAGCTCTTTCGAGCATTCGTGCATTACGTCCAAAATCCTCGAATCAACGGGCGTGACCGATGCATAATCCAAGTAGATGGCACTGCTTTGAACTGCTTTTTCTTCAAGCTTGGCACTTTTCAGCACATGTTCGGCAATAGGCACGGCAACCTCAGCAATCTCTGCCGCAGGCTCTTGAGAACGGATCGCGGGCGGCACCGAAACAGGACTTTCGTCCTTTTTTTTCTCTGAAAATATAGCTTTGAAGAAGTTCATATGTTTATATCTCCAACTATACAAAAAAGTGCCGCCTCTGTATACTTTGCAGGTATATCGTGAAAAAAATATGAACCAACTACAGAATCTCTCCATCGAGATGATTGCGATCATAGTTCTCGCACTCTTCTGCATAACCCTACTCTTTCTTTTTATAAGCCAGCAAAGGAGAATCACCCGCCTTCTTCGAGGCAACAATACGATTACGATCGAGGATTCGATCATCGAGCTCGCGAAGGAACTCGACACTCTTGCGGAATTCAAGAGCGAGGCCGAGAAGTATTTCGCTGTCATAGAGCGACGGCTCAGAAAGTCAGTGCAGGCAATCGAGACGAAGCGGTTCAATCCGTTTAAGGGAACGGGGGCCGGAGGAAACCAAAGCTTCGCATCGGCATTCGTCAACGAGCTCGGCGACGGATTGATTCTCTCAAGCCTCTACTCAAGCGACCGAGTAAGCGTCTTCGCAAAGCCGGTGCAGAAGTTCAAGTCTCAGTACGAACTTACCGAGGAAGAAGAGCAGGCCCTTACCGATGCCGAAAGCAAAGCTACCCAATACCATCTCTAGTATCCAGCATATCCCGCAGGGATGAACGCAGCGTAAAGTCGAAATGAAGAAATAAAAAAGGCCGGAAATGTCGCACTGACATTTCCGGCCTGACTTTTGCATAATCGCAGAACCTCGCACAGCTCAATCAAGAGTCATACCATCCATGGACACTTGAATCGAAAGGATCGAAGATCTTGATGGTGCTGTTGTATCCCCCTGACTGTTTCCACCATCTCCAGAAATCCCTAGGCATGACGTTGAACGTCGCGCCTGAAGAATCCTTCATATAGTAGTAGCCCTCAGGATGTTCCCGAGTATGCTCAGCGATGAGCCTACCGTAGTACCAGCCAGCCGGTGGCGTGGGCACCTCGATAAGAGACGCTTGCGGTTTGGGCAAGCGCGAAGACGGAGTGTTCGGAACGATCGGGCCATATTTTCCATACTGAACCTGACTGCCCCTTCCGTAATTTCCATAGAGACCGCTTCCGGCCGCCGGCACCTCTCGCGTAAACGCTTGCTGCGGCTTTTTGATTGCCGGCGGCCGCTCATACGTGATTCGAGGCTGGTTGTCGGACCGATAGGTTTGCTGCACATAATGCGGCTGAACCTGCTGGATCGGGACCGACTGCTGATACTGCTGGCTGTAGCCGTAATGCGGTTGCTGCACCTGGGCATATTGCTGATAGCCGTATCCGTATTCCGGATAGGTGCAACTGACCAGCAGAACGCTGCATGTGCAGAGGAGCAGCGTTGCCCCTCGTGCCAGAACATTTCCAATGAACAAAGAAGCTGTTTTCGGCTTCATAACTAACTTTTCCTCCTTGCCTGCGGGATTGTCGTCTCAGGGATCAACTGATCCTTGCGACCTTTCAAGGCGAGCCTTGTCGGGTGGCAAATACCAAGACGTTTCGGAATCAGGCGTTCCGAAAGCTGATTATCGGGCCTAAAGGCCCATAAAGTCAAGAAATGGTCAAATAACGTTGCTAAATGGGCAAAAATATTGTATCTTTTGTAAAAGCGCCCTTATTTCTCGCTTATTTTTATTCCTCATTTTCACCGCCATGACCAAAACCAATGCACAAGCACATACAGGCGACATGAGACCTCGACCACCCGTGGTCGTCGTCATGGGACATGTCGACCATGGAAAATCAACTCTTCTCGACTACGTACGGAAAACGAACGTGGTGGACAAGGAAGTCGGAGGCATCACCCAGCGTATGTCCGCCTACGAAGTCATGCACCGGACGAAAGAGACAATCACCTTCCTCGATACTCCAGGACATGAATCATTCAATGCCATCCGATCACGAGGCGCGAATGCGGCTGACATTGCCATCCTTGTAGTCTCAGCGGAAGACGGCGTGAAGCCCCAGACAATGGACGCGTACAATGCCATCAAGTCTTCGGCTGTTCCGTTCATTGTCGGAATCAGCAAGATCGACAAGCCCAATGCGAACATCGACCGGGTAAAGCAGTCTCTCGCAGAGCATGAAATTTATGTTGAAGGATACGGAGGAACCATTCCATTCGTCCCATTCTCGGGAAAGACAGGTGCGGGAGTAGATGACCTCCTTGAAATGATTCTCCTTACGGCAGAAGTCGAGAACTTCGAAGCGGACTATGACGCACCGGCAGAATGCCTCGTCGTCGAATCAAACAGAGACAAGGTGCGAGGAACCTCCGCGACCCTCATCGTCAAGAACGGCACGCTCAAGTCTGGATCTGTCGCAGTTGCGGGACTCGCACTCTCCCCTGTCCGGATCATGGAAAACTCCGCCGGAAAGGCCATCAAGGTTGCAACTCCCTCAATGCCTATCCGAATCGTGGGATGGGACAGCGAGCCGGAGGTAGGCGGAATGTGCTTCACCTTCCCGACAAAGAAAGAAGCTGAAAAGTACATCGAGACTGAGAAGGAGAAACTCGCAGCTGCTGCAGAGAAGGCAAAGAGCGGCCAGCCTGCAGGATTCCCGGCAAGCATGTACATGTCTTCTGGCGAAGAGACAAAGACCATTCCCCTCATCATCCGAGCTGACACATCAGGTTCCATCGAAGCGGTGAAATACGAGATTTCGAAGATCAAGGTCGAGCGAACGAATCTCAAGATCGTCCAGGCCAATATCGGAGATATCAATGAGAATGATATTAAGTCTGCCATCGGCGTTCCTGGAACGCTCATTGTTGGATTTACGGTAAAGACAGACCCTGCAGCAAAGCGTTTTGCAGAGCAGCACGGAATCGAGATCAATACGTTCGACATCATCTACAAGCTTACAGAATGGCTTGAGGAGGAAGCGAAGAACCGCGCTCCGAAGATCAAGGTTGAAGAGCAGAAAGGCGTCGCGAAGATCCTGAAGTTCTTCAGCTCTATCCGCGACAAGCAGGTTCTTGGAGCCCGAGTTGAATCAGGAACGCTTTCAATCAACGACGAAGTCAAAGTAATGCGACGAGAGCATGAGATCGCCCGAGGACGAATCCGGGAACTCCAGCATATGAAGAGCAAGGTCGGTTCCATCGAGGAAGGAAAGGAGTTCGGATCAATGATCGAGTGCAAGATCGAGCTCGCTCCGGGCGACAAGATCGAAGCCGTTCATACGGTCGTCAGGTAATTCAATACAAGATAAACCAAATATGAAAAGCCCAAGACCCTATAGAAACCAGCGATCGGAAGATGTGATCAAGGAGCTGGCGATGAACTTCATCAAGCTCGAATCAAACGGCACGTCTCTCGTAACGGTGACAGACATCGACGTCAAGAATCGAGGCAAGAACGCTTCGATCTTCTTCACCGTGCTCCCTGAAGACAAGGAAGGGGTCGTACTGGACTTTCTCAAGCGAAAGAGGGCTGAGTTCAGGGAATTCATCAAGGAAAATTCGAGACTCGGCATCATCCCGTTTATCGACTTTGAGATCGACTACGGCGAGAAAAATCGACAAAACGTGGACCGGTTGCTATAGTTAACCAGTCCTGAATCCCCTTTGCCACAGGGAGGATTGAAGCGAGGGCATATGCGAAAGCATACAAAATGGCGTAGTGGCGAAGCTGGTCAACGCGACAGTCTGCAAAACTGTTATGCGCCGGTTCGATCCCGGCCTACGCCTCCAGAAAACTGAAAACGCCCGGGTGGTGGAATGGTAGACACGTGACACTTAAAATGTCATGACTTATAAACAGTCGTGTGGGTTCGAGTCCCACCCTGGGCACAGATACGAGTAAAAAGATCCGGCGCGACACCGCTGGTTTTTTTATTTGACGCAACCCTACTGACAGGCTATTATCGTCCCTCCAGTAAACCCTGTCCTTTTTACTATGGCAAAGCAAACATATATATCATTCCTCTCGCCAAGCAGGCTGGAGGAACTAAAAAAGCGCCTGCCGGATTCAGCACATGCTTCCGTGGAATATCGACACAAGGTCCAGGCAGAGAAATCAACTGGCCCGAACGACTCGTACAGTCCCGAGGATGCAAGACTCCTCATGATCAATATCGCCAACCGGTTCGACTCGATAAAGGCGCTATTCATTCCTCATAATTCCGGCAACGGATACCTGAAGACCCTTCAGTGCGTTCCCGTGACGATGAGAGACAGAGTAGTCATAATCTGCGATACTAAGCTCTCAGAGGCCGAGGTGGCAAACTACTCCGGCGCTCATGTGTCTTCGTTTGCATCGGATGCAGGATGCGAGATTGACGGCATCATTACGCTGGCCGAAGCCTTCGAGACGATGGCTACCGGCAGATGCAAGGCAGCCTGATTCATGCATTCATTGCCCTTTCCGGCCGCCTTTAAGGACGGTATCGGAAAGGGCTTTTTCTTTTCTTCATTATATGCTATAAAAGTACATGCAATGACGGTTTCGGCGGATCCCGCAGGACACGGCACATGGCAGACATATCCGCCCGTAGCTCAGTTGGTAGAGCAACTCCCTCTTAAGGAGATGGTCGTAGGTTCGAATCCTACCGGGCGGACACGAAGCGAACCGCATCAAGACGGCCCCTCATGGCTCAGGCCGGCGGGATCGCAAGAGCGGCTCAGCCGAGTAATAGACGGGCAAGTGGCGGAATTGGTATACGCGCTAGTCTTAGGAACTAGTTCCGTAAGGATTGAGGGTTCGAGTCCCTCCTTGCCCACAGAGATAGAAATGGCCCAACTTCCAGTTGGGCCATTTCTTATTCAGCACGTTTTCTACCCATACCCAAGGCCGTGCCAAGCTCCATCGACCGGGTTCCATATACTTGACAAATATGCATATTATGTTATATAATAGATAACAGTTAATACCTCCCTACCCTTCCAGTTCAAGCCCTTAAAAGCATGAGCGGAAGACTCAGATTCACAACAAAAACACAGACAAAAACCATCAGAGACTCAATCTCCGATGGGAGGGAGAACGGTCTTTGAAAACTACATACGAAAATGGAAAAACATCACATTGCACTTGCCGTGCTGGGACTGACTCTGTCTGTCCTGGCGATCTGGGCCTTCATCACATGGAGGCGCGGATACAAGGTTGCGATTGAGTCACTCAGGTCAGGCAGCAACATGCCCGGCTCGAGAACTCCGACCGCACGCTTAACCAATACGACGTTTTATGCTGGAAACAGCAGAAAATCGACAGCTTCCACACCAGTCGAAGCCGAATCAATACCGGCCGAGAACAAGAGAGGCAAGCTCTCATGGTTTAGCAAATTCTTCAAAGACGGGACTTCGGAGGCAGATAAAGCCGCAAGAAAAGTAGAGGACGAAGAGTCTAAGACGGTGCGCAACTTCATTTTAGTTGTCATGGGAATAGCCCTCACTTCCTTTTACTTTCTGGGATGCACAAGGTGGGAACTGCTTGTAATCGTTTCGCCTCTCGCAGGTGTCGTGATTCCGGGGTCATTCGGCTACAACCTGATGATTACCGGACTTTTCGGAGCCGCGGCGAAGCTCATTGAGCTTCTCTCGATTGCGGTTTTTGAGAGGTCGTTCCAGCAATATGGTTTGTGGTACTACGTCCCTTGGGGCGTGGCACTGTTTACCATGATCAAGTGGAGCGGCATCTCGCCCGGTTCGGCAGGATGCGTAGTCTTCTTCGGCAATGCGCTCTGGTTCAGACTTGATTCTGGTCCATACTTTGAGGCTCCGGTGGCAAAAATCATCGAGCTTCCGAGTGCTGAACAGCTTCTCAGGATCTATAACAAGGACGACCCTCAGGATTTCGGCCTAAACATACAGACAAAGGCCGGAAAACGAGGACAGGACCAGGGAGAAGAGAAAGTCGCAGAAGGAACAACCCTGGCATTTGTGCGAATCTCAGTCAGATGGGAAATATTCGACATCGTCAGGGCAGTCAGATTCATCAACCTGAAAGGAGACGAGGCTGTGGACTGGGAGAAGAAGCACAGGCTGGTGTTTGAAAACCAGCTTGTAAGCGTCGTTAAATCCTTTGTAAGACCGCTTTTAAACGGCACGCATTACGACGATCTTCTCAACGATGAAACGAAAGAGAAGGTCAATAGCGACAGGAACCTCAAGCCCCTTAACAACAGCCTGCACGCAACGATGGGCATACGCATCACGAGCATCTTGCTCGAGAAGGCCACGCCCGAACCGAAGCTCGCAGAGCTGCTGGCAGGAACACTCTACGAGGGACTGGAGCTCGCCAAAGAGTCAAAAGACGCAGACGCTCTCGCCTTCCTATTCAACAAAGTCATCACCAAGGTTCTCGGCTTCACACCAGAAACCACATGGAAAGACCTGACTGAAGAAGAACGCAAGACTGTTGAGTCCCTTGTTCTCCAAGGACAGGGCAAAGTTAACTCGAATGACGCAGCTATCGCAAATGCCATCCGGAGCATATTCGGAAAACACACACCGGACTCAAGTGAAAATCAGAGAAAAGGACCGAGGAGTCAAGGAAGAAAGTCCGGAACCGGCAATAGCGACAAGTCACAGGCAAAGAAAACCGAAAAAGTTGACGAGGATAAGGAACAAAACAAGAAGTAAACCTCAAAAAAATAGAGAGACTAATCACAGATGCAAAAGGTAAGAAAGTACGCATGGATTGTAGTAGCCGCCCTGGTCATCTTCGGAGTGTTCTTCGGAGCCTCGACAAAGAGGCCTTCGGAATCACAGTCAAGCTCTTTTGAGCTCGAAAAGAATCTGGGCAATGCCATTGATGGCTCGAAAAAGGCCGTGGACAACGCGCTGCGGCCCGGACGTCAAGAGGCAAAGAGGACGGGTGAGAAAGTGACTGAAATGATCACTCTCCGAAAGGGCGAACCGCAAACGGTTTACTCGGTCGGCGATTGGACCTACATCAACTACTCATTCCCTCCAAGCGCACCAGTCAAGGTGACATACAACGCAAAGCTGTACCAGCACAAAAAGCTGGTCGGCGAGAAATTCGAGAGACAGAGTCTCGAAGTTGTATTCAAATACTATCCGCTGAACCCAAAAGAGGAGAAGTGGATGGTGGTAAAAGGTGAAAATGAGGTCCCGCTGAAACAGGATGATTTTCCTGAATCAACGAGCTGGCTGACCTTCGAGAGCGAAATCGACGGTCTTGTAATCACGCTTACAGGCACTCACAAGTAACAGGGCTTCGCATGAAGCCTGCAGGTCCAAGCCCTGCAATACAGGCATTGCCCCTCGGCTAACCCCGAGAGACGCAATGCCTGTTTTTTATTGCACGAATCAAGACAAAATCGCAGTGGCAAAAGGCGGAGACATTATCCATGTCTCCGCCTTTTTAAACGCCTAATTTTCCCGATCCTACTGCCCTATCACGTCATTGAATCCGTTTTCGGCAGGATTGGCTCCGATGGTATTCATGATAGCCCTCATGATTCCGAACACCGAGATCATGATGAAGAGCCCGATGACACCTGCAACCATATGCCGGCTTCCTGTAGCTCGGGCATCCTCGCTTCCGGAACCTTTTACGTATTCGAAGATTCCGTACAAGAAGACCAGGACAGCGATGCCGAACAGCAGAAGGATGATCGGGTTTATGATGACCTGGTTGATCTTATAGATGAATGCGATTGCTGATTCCATTGAGACAGTTGTAAGTCAGGCTATTACTGAGTGATGAAGTATCCGGCAGAAGTAGGAAGACCAGGAGCCGGAGGCGCAGTGTTGTCGAGATTAACGCTTCGAACGAGGATATTAACGAGACCCCATACTGAGACCATAACAAAGAGGGCGATGATACCCCAAATGATGTATCCCTGCGCTTCTTTTCGAGCCTCTCCATCTCCGCCAGCGATGACGAACTTGAAGATACCCCAGAGGAAGATCAATACCGTCAATGCGATGATGAACGGGATCAATCGGTTGATAAGGTCGCTCGCCTGTGCGAGAAGACCGAGGACTCCACCGATGCTCTGCGCGCCTGCGACTGCAGGAACGGCTGCGAGAGAAAGGGCGCCGAGTTTGAGCAATGTCTTTTTCATCTTTGTAATCTAGAAATTATTATGTATTAAGCGACCCTTAATTGCGTAAAAGCCGATAATGAAATTATATCACAGACCAGGGCTAGGCAGCCGTATCTGTGGACGAAACTGCGCTGATAGTCGGAATGGCCGGAAGCGGAGGCATGGTATTGTCGAGCCTGAATGTGGCCACAAGAAGGTTCACAAGCCCCCATACTGAGACCATGACGAAGAGGGATACGATTCCCCATGTCATGTATCCTCTGGCCTCCTGCCGGGCATCTGAATCCCCTGCCGCTGTGACGTACTTGAATACTCCCCAAATGAATACTACTACGGTAAGGGATACGATAAGCGGCGCGATTCGATTGATGAGATCGAAGGCAAGGGCAATAATCTTGAAAAGTCCGAGTGTTGTCTGGTTAAGCATGGAAAATTTGTATTAAGGAAGATTTAAGCTGAGGGTAGATGAGGGCACCTCCGAAGAACGTAGATGTAAGTATCTGGACAAGCCCCCATACTGAGACCATGACGAAGAGGGATACGATTCCGTATGTGATGATGGCAATTCCCTCTTTTCGGGCATCCTCGCTGCTGCTTCGGACAAGCTGGAATACACCCCACATGAACACCAGAAGGGTCAGGGCAACCACAAGAGGAATGAGCATCTGTACGAGGCCTAGGATTGCCTTGATGAAATCACCGAAGTTTTGGATGACCTGTGCTGAAGCAAGTTCAGGCAGGGCCAGGATTCCAGAGGCGACGAGTGCAAATGCAATGTTTGAATTAGATTTCTTCATGTGCGTGATTTATGATCCGAGTTGAGTAATGGTGTTTTGGATCGCTCGGGCAATGACCTGAGCCCCGAGAATGACTGCCGCACCGACAACCGTCCACGTAAGGGTTTGCGTCGCCTCCGAGATCTTCTTGCTGTCACCTCTTGCAGTCACATACTTGAAGCCCGACCAGATTATAAAGAACACAACCACGATGGCGCCAAGCATCGTTACGACTCGCAGGAGCTGGACGAGGAGCTGCGAAAGGCTGTCTGCCTTAATCGGATTCGTAAATCTGAGATTGCTGGATCTATTCGAAGGCCGATTCGGCGCGCCAAGGGAAGCGTTGGGCTGATTCGGTGCACCAAGCGAGGCATTCGGTTGATTTGAAGCGCCCTGTGACGCATTTGGCACATTAGGTGCGCCAAGGGAAGCCGCATTATCGTCTATGGCATTTACGGTCACTGAGAAGCCGAAGGCCATTACCAGGGCGAGCGCAAGCGTCGCAAGTTTCGTCAGATTCTTTTTAAGGTTTTTTTTCATATTTATTTCAATCAATTCTTAAGAGCCTATTCAAGAAGGCTGTATCCTTCCTCTACCTGCAGGAAGCTCAAGACACTGCTGACGATCAGCCACGCTCCGAGCATGAAGCAGATTCCGATGACTGTTTTCCAGAGCATTCCGTGAGCTTTGCTGATCTGGCTGCTGTTTCCGCCAGAAGTAAGGTAGAGCCAGCCCGCATATGTGACAGTGATCACCGCAGCCAAAGATGTGATGTAGAGACAGATATGCAGAAGGTTCTGCCCAAGCATGACGATGTCTTCCCAACCGCATCCTCCAGGTCGAACCGTCTTGTCATAACACTGGTTCGGAATAAGTGGATCCCCGGGACTCCAGGCAAATGCCGCCGAAGGAACAGCGGTCGTAATAAGGAGGAGCAGTACAGCGACAGCCCCGACGACCTTCTTAACGAGATTCTTCATATTCATAAGTATATCAGTCTTTTCAGTGGCGCAGCATTCGGGAATCCACATGGGCTATTTGAGCAGCCGCTCGATTCGCTGACGAGCCTCTGAGATCGCATCCGTGATCTTTTTCCGTCCTGACGTTACGGATTCGATCATTTCCGAGAAGATCTGGTCCGTCTGCGCAGCATTCGGATCAAACCAAGTCTGGCTCTGGATCGCAGCTTTGTTGAACACGGA
>DASWWM010000004.1:0-26246 GCA_036405975.1 Minisyncoccota bacterium
AATCCACGAATGTTCATATCCTTTGGTGGTGAAATCCAGATCACTTCCAAGGATAGTGACGCGGATCACGCTCGGCATCAGAACCTTCCTGGTATCGTAGGGCTTTCGGGCGCCTTGGTACCCTTTCTCAACCAGCTCCTCCAGGATAGCCTGCATGGCCCCAGAAAGAGGTTGTAGTATCCCAATGTCGGTTCGGCTGTTAAGCTGAACCAGTCCGTTTCTTGGATCCATATCCATAATATTCAATTGTTGGTTGACTGACTCCTGGTATCCGCCAGTTCGGGTACGTATACGGAAGAATCTTATAGAAACTTCAGACCTTTTGAAAGGACGGTCAGCAGCAGTCCACGAGCCGCAGCTTCAGGCAAGGGTCATTGACGGAGAGTCTCTACCGACGCGTCTTTCTCTACCGAAAGCCTCGGCCTTTGTATTTCTCGTCCTGGATCTTATGGTATTTCTTATGCAGATTCCGGACCTTCTGCTTGTGGTCAGCCTGAGACTTGGCATCAGCCTTAGCGGCCCTGAACTCCTCCTCGCTCTTCAGTTTCAGATAGCTTTCGAAATGAGCAGGATCGATCTCCCCGCTTCGAATGGCCTCCTGGATGGCACAGCCTTCGCTTTTCTGGTGATCGCACTTAGTGAACCTGCACTGCGCGGCAAGCGCCACGATGTCCTCGAATGACTCTGCTGACTGTTCCTCAGTCTCAGCCATTCCCAAGCTTCTGATTCCGGGAGTGTCGATAAGGTATCCGCCGGTCGGGAGTGCGAAAAGCTCTCGCCTTGTCGTCGTATGCCGACCGCGGCTGTCTTCCTCTCGAACGCCGCCTGTAGCCTGCGAATCAGTCCCGAGAAGCGCATTCGTGATGGTAGATTTTCCAGCCCCTGAAGACCCAAGAAGGACAGCCGTGGTTTCCTGACCGATATGCCCGAGCAGACCGCCCATGCCTTCGCCCTTGGTCGCGCTTATAAAATGCAGGGCAACGCCTTCGGCGACAACGCGAACCTTCTGCTCAAAAACGCTTCTATCTCCAACTACGTCCGATTTATTCAAAATGATGACGGGCTTGATGCCGCTCTGCTTCGCCAATGCCAAGTACCGTTCAAGTCTCGATATGCTGAAATCGCCATCGAGCCCCATGACGATGAACATGATGTCCACATTCGTGACAATGACCTGCATTTTCTGTGCAGCAGCATGCTTTGTCCGAGACCTTTCAGTAACATCGCGAGCAATGACCGTCTTTCTCGGGAGAATTTTCTCAATGACCGCAAGCTCCCTTTTTCCTTCCTGTATGACCGAGCACTCCACGTAGTCACCCACCTTCGGATACTCCTCATCAAGATGGAATTTTCCTCGGACGGTCGCGAGGAATTCGCTGCCGTCGGCAGCTTTTACTGAATAGTCCTTCTTGTTTTCAGCCGTGACACGGGCCGTGATGTTCTTCGTCTCGGAGATCATTGAATGCTTCTACTATATCACGCGTGCCCGGCTTTTCCGGAACTCGCCTTGAAATGCTTCAGATATGCGACCAGGATGAAGCTGATGATGACCAGCAGGAACCAAGAGGTGATCTTATGGAAAGAGACGACCGTCCACTCATGAATCTGGTCCGGGTACTTCCATGCGCCGAGGTACGTTGAGATATTCTCGGCAACCCAAATGAAGAATGCGATAAGGAGAAATGAGACATTGAGATACATCCATCGCGGCCGGTCCGTGACCTTGAAATACACTCGAGCCCGCCCGAACAGCAGGAAAACAGCGGCTATCAGCAACAGCCTGAAGTCATATATGAAATGATTCGTGAAGAAGTTCAGGTAAATGAGCGCGCAGAGAAAAACACTGAGGCCGTACCGCTCATAATTCACGAGCTTAAGCTTCATGATCTTCCATGCCTGGCTTATATAGCTTCCGACTGCCGCATACATGAAGCCGCTATAAAGCGGAACCGTTCCGACTTTGAAAAATCCCTCCTCCGGATAGCTCCATGAGCCGACCGACGGATGCGTCTTGTAGAGCTCCAGGACAAGCCCGATGATATGGAACATGAAGATGACCTTAAGCTCGTCCTTGGTCTCAAGCCTTGAAAAATAAAGCACGGCCTGTATCACGAGCGCCCCGATAAACAGGAAATCGTATCGGTCCATGCCGAAAAGCGGAAGCTGATTCGACAGGAACAGAAGAACGAAGAAAGACCCGGCGAACACTGACGCACGGGCCTGCTTCAAACCGAATACCAGGAATTCATGGATTCCGGGACCAAGCCGCCGCATAACCGATTTCATGCATATACGATAGCACGACTCGAACATTACCTGTACTGATTCGTGCCGTCATCTTCCCGTCGCCCCACGTCTTCTTCCTCGAATCCGAAATGGTGCGCGATCTCATGCCAGAGCGTCTCGCGGATGACAATCCTCGGCTCGATTCCGTCTTCTTCCGCAGCCTGCAGAATCGGAAGCCTGTACAAGGTGATGGTGTCCGGAAGCGTCATGCCGAGGCCGTACATGTCGCCTCGTTCGGTGGCCGGCACTCCTTTGTACAATCCAAGGAGTGTGCCGGCCACATCATCACCCCTATCTTCCGGATCCGGCTCGTCCTCAACCAAGAATGCAACATTGCCAAGCCGATCATTCCACTTCTCAGGAACAAGCTCCAGCTCTTCATGCACAATCCGTTCAAATTCTTCAGCACTCATGACTGTATTCTATGTGTGCGACGAGACAGTTGCCAAACGCATCGCAGCAATTCGCTTATGCTGCAGCTTCTGCAATTTCCTTGAGCTTGGCAAGGCCTTTCTTCCAAGATGCCTCCATGTCTTCCTTGTAGTCTTCCGGAATGTCGACATCGACTGTGAGCTCCGTTCCGCCTTCCTTGTCTGTGAACGTATAGCTTTCAGTTCCGCCTATCCAGACTTTTGCCATATCGCTTTCAGAATCCTCCTTTCCTTCGCCGTACACCGCGACAGTCTCAAGGCTGACAAACTCATGCTTTCGGTTCGCCTTGACCATGCTTACCATGCCTCCTTCAGTTCCGTCTACCGGTGACGGGCCAAGGAACAGCATCTTCGTTCCCTCTTCCCATGTTCCGTTAAAATGCGACCCTTCCTGGAATGCCGCCGTCCACTGCCGGTATGTGGCATCAGAAAGCATGATGTCCCAGACTTTCTCTCGCGGCGCGTTTATAAAAGTGACAATGTGTGTTTTTTGCATATGTGTCTAATTATTTTTTTAAAAAATGACTCAGCCTGCCGTTGCCTTATTTCACCCGCTCATACCTGAGCACGTTTCCGCGCTCCATGTACACGATCTCAAGCTCTTCAGGCGTGACCTTCACGACCTTGAACGTGAGTGCCTCGGCATCAGGACCCGTTCCAGTCAGCCTGACATACACGACGCCTTCCTCCACCGGAAACGAGACCTTGGGCGCACTGCCTTTCATGAATACGTCCCAGAAATCCGAAGCCACCGTCTTGCCATCATAGATGTCAGCAACCTTTCCATCCGCCTTGAATTCCCTGACGGACTTCGAGTCATCGATGCTTTTCCATGCCCCGACGATAGAAACTTTGACGATGCCGGAAAGGTCTTGGTCGGCACCAGCCCCTTCTGCAGCATCTCCGAAATTATAAGGCGCATTGTTCGGATCGAATGGCTGAGAACATGTCGTTTCGCTTCCCGAAGCCTTGTTCGTCACGTGTGCCTCTTCTCCGGCAAAGACGTATGAAACGGAAGCATTCTCGTAGCGCATTCCGTTTCCGTCAGTGCGAGTGAAAGTGCCGACATCGTTCCCGCTTTTCAGGACCCTGACCTGATCGCCCGGAAGGAATTCGGCTACGAAATGATTTTCGTCCTTGCAGATGAATGAGACTGAGAACTCCGCCTCTCCTCCATGCTGAACTGATGAGAGATCTGATTCGGTAGTCGTTGCATTTCCGATGAGTCCGCCTGACCCTTTCTGGGTATAGGCGAAGAGTCCGAATGCTGCAATAGCTATGATAAAGGCGCCGAGCGCGAATTTCATGTTCATTGGATGCTCAATATTTTATGTATAACGTTCAGCTAATACTATCACGAGCGCAGGGAACGTCACGGAATGAGCTCGACGAGCATCTTCACCTCGTCACGGTCATAGTACGTGCAGGTCATGCTCGCGATATCTACTGTCCACTTGAAGACCCCCGTCTCCGCCGCGCGCATGCAGAATGCAGGAAAGTCGATCTGCCCTTCCTGATGCATCCGGAGGTATTCCTTGAACTCCTCGGCATCGCTTTCCTCCTCGATGTCTATGGGCGAGTACTTCGCATCCGAGTGCAGGACGCTTCCGTCCTTGCCGTAGTACTCGGAATGACCGTCCGATACGAATAGGTCATACCTGATGATCCCGAGCGTCGCCAGCTCCCTGACATATGAAGGAAAGTCTGCGCCGCTTTTCACTTTTGCATGCCGCTCCTTGATCTGTTCGATAGTAAACATGATTATATTATACCCTTAGATTGATAATACGAACCGCTTGCCTGTTCGCAGTCCGCTTTCGGAATCTGATCGGTGCTTATCTCGATCGGGCCGGGACCGTCCCAGTCGATAAGGGCATAGCTGTCATTGGCAACGATCAGTCTCCGCTCAGCCGAATTCACCCCCTCTGCGGCATACGAATGCTCGATATCGAGCCCGGTCGCCATGGAACTCGCCTGCCATGTTCCGACGAAAGTCCCGGTCAGGCTGTCTTTTTCAGGCGGATTGAAATCGAGGACTCCAGCGACCGTTCCGTCACTTCCAAGAACCGCACGAATGACCGTGTGGGATCCCTCATAGCAAAGTTCCCTGACTCCGCCAGAAATGTCAGCTCCGGGAACCGTGCTTGTGCCGCTGAGATTTGCCTGCCTGTCCATCCGGCTCATGCCCGCCGTCGCAAGGACAATGATGGCAATGAGTGCGACGATGACCGCAAGGACTCCTAATGTCTGTTTTTTCATGGTTGGTGGGTGCGGAGCGGGCGCATACCCGTCTTTCAGAATATGCGCCCGCTCCGAGCAATTATGGCGTTACGTCTAAATATTTATCTCAAGTGCTGGAGCATTGTCTTCAACCCGCTCCGCCTGTCGATCGTTATACCAGTAGGCTCCGAATCCGACCACGATGAGTATGAGGATTACGATAAGGACAGTGTTTGTTCCTGATGAGTTCTGCATGATGTTTGGATTGATTATGGATTACGCTATCGGGTTCCTTCCCTGGATGATCCGGATAAGGAACATGATGATTGCCACGACGAGGAGCACGTGCACGAAATAGCCGAGGCTGTACGTGCCGAGGACTCCGAGAAGCCATAATATGATTAATATTGTCGCAATTGTTGTAAGCATATATTTGATATGTTATTCCTGATAATCGACTCCCTTTCATTATCCCACCCGGACGCAGGGCATTGCCATGCACATATGCACAGAGCCTGGACCACGGGAAAGAAAGCGGGATTCACGCCTCCTGCAGAATGAGACGATACTTCATGAAGCTTCTGACAGAGTGGTTGCATATACGAAACACGGACGCAAAAGCGTCAAATGCACGAGCCACGACCGGCTGGCACTGAAGGCCATGCCTCTCCAACAAAAAAATGCCGCCTCAAATCGAAGCGGCATTTTTTATTTTTTCAGCCGATATAACAATATTGTTATATGAAAGACCGGGCTGATTTTGAATGTTACAGAACGCTCGTTCCAGTATCTGTAGGGGGAACACTCGCAGATGCGGCCGGACTCGAGACCCGAAGCTTCGCATTTTCCTCCTCAAGCGCCTCGGCCTTCTTCTGAAGTGCGACAAACTCGAAGTGAGTCCTGATCAGCTCAGGAAGGCTGAACATCATGAAGATGATGATTCCGATGAGAACCGCAAGCATGAGAATAAGCGCGAGCGACCCCTCTATCTGCCAGGCAAGAAATGTCACGCCAACAGCGGCTGTGTTCTGAAGGGCGAAAACTACGGTAAGGGCTCCGAGGATAAGTCCGATGATGAGGAATATCATAGTATGAATGTTAGTTAAAGTATTTATGAACAATGGGGCGCAATCCGGCCGTATGCCTCGGTATAAGTATACTCGGATTCGTGAAAGTGCAATGGTCCGAAATCTTTTCTATACTGCAGGCGTTACAACCTCTTCAAAATCTCCTGACCGAGCCTTGTCACAATTCCTACAACCAAAGCGTTTCCCATGAAGAATGCGCGCCTTACCGCAGAGGGCCCTTCTGTATGTCCGTCAGGGAACATGTTCAATCGTTCCAGTTCAACGGGAGTGAGCCTTCGATATTTTCCGGATTTCGTCTGAATCACATGCTTGAATCGAGAAGGGGTTGAGCCTCCCTCACCTGTAACAATGGTCCTTGATGGCTTATCAAGCGAATCAGGAAAGGCCATTGGGCCTTCGCTGTAATGATATTCGAAACCACTCTTGCTCGTTCGCTTCTCTTTCTTTCCTCCCTTCTGTCTTTTCCATTCAGCCATCGCCTTTTTATCAATGAAATACTCCTCAGGAACCTGCTTCTCAGGCAAAAGAAAGTCTTTGAGCTTTGCCGACTTCCCTTCGTATGCCGGAACTGCCTTGAAAGTATGAACTACCCGATCAATCATCACCCCTGCTGTTTGGAAAGCATCTTTCACATTGAAATCCTTGGTAATATCGGCAAGGTCGCCTTCCAAAACAAACGTCTTCAGATTTGATTCGCTCTTAACCGGAAATGCCTCGGCATGAACCCCTTTTGCATTGAGCCATTCTACTGCATTTGTTTTTACCAACTCCTTATACAAAGGAGTTCCTTTTTTATAACCAAGGATATACACCCTCCTTCTTCGCTGCGGCATACCGTAATCCGCAGCGTTGATTACCCTCCACTCAACTGCATAGCCCAAGCCAGCTAACGACGCGAGCATCACCGCAAAATCTCGTCCTCTCTGCGAAGCCGGAGACTTCAAAAGTCTGTCTACATTTTCAAGCATCAAAAATGACGGGGCATTCTTCCCTTTTTCTTTGAGAATCCGATGGATGGACCACCAGAGCACGCCTTTCTTTCCTCCCAAGCCAGCAGACTGGCTCAACGTACGTGCCACTGAATAGTCTTGGCACGGGAACCCTCCCACGAGCATGTCATGATTCGGAATCTTATCAGTAGGAACTTCCTGGATATCATCGTTCGAATGACCGTTCTCGCCGAACCTTGCGACGTACACATCGGAAGCATGTTGAGTCTTTGTACCAGGCTCCCATTGATTGCTCCAGACGACTTCGTAACCCTTATCTGCACCAGAAGCCCTGTCGAAACCGACCCTGAAGCCTCCCACGCCAGCAAATAACTCAACCACCTTAAGCTTTTTTCCCGTTTGTTTTCCTTTCATAATGTTAGTATCATTATACTAACATGAACCAAAATTCTGATCAAATTTCAGATGAAGAGCCAACATTATGGCAAAATAAGCAAGAAGTCCTCAGTTTTGGCAAAAAACTTATCGGAAAAAACCTACGTACGCAATCTGGAATCAGGCCAATTCCGGCAGAGGCACTGGATTCAAAAATAGGCGCTCGGCAGAAGGCAAGCATGGGCACGTTGCTCGAAAGATACTATTACAACATCAAGCCGGGGAATGAATCTCGTCCTGATTTTCAGGAAATTGGCGTCGAGCTAAAGACAACTCCGATTAAAAAATTGGCCAAAGGCTTGTATTCTGCAAAGGAGCGCTTAGTTCTGAATCTCATTAACTACCGAACTGAAAGCGAAACCTCATTTACCGAAAGCTCTTTCTATAAGAAAAACGCTTCCATAATGCTTTTTTCGTACTTACACGAAAAGGAAGTTGCAATCGGAGACCTTGAAATCAAGATTGTGGATTTGCTTGAGTACCAAAATCTCCCTGAGGCTGACCGAAAAATCATCTTGAGCGATTGGCACAAAATCAACGCAAAAATAAGAGCAAATGACGCGCACAATCTTTCCGAAGGAGATACCTTGTACCTAGGAGCCTGCACAAAAAGTGCAAATTCCTCCGTGCGCACAATGCAAGGCAATGGAATAGAAGCAAAACCGAGAGCCTACGCTTTCAAATCTGGATACATGACCGCTCTTACAAGGAGGCTTTTGGGAAAGCAAGACCCGGACGCAGAAGCAATCATAAAATCAGATGAGCAGGCAGAACTTGTTTCAGATTTTGAGAATATGGTAACTGCAAAATTTGCACCTTACATAGGAAAAGACGCCCACAGGCTCCTTGAGGGATTCGGAATTGGATATAAGTCAAAAAGTAAATTTGCGATTCTTGCAAGAAGAATACTCGGTGTTTCAAAGAACAAGGTTGAAGAATTTGAGAAAGCCGAAGTATCAATTAAGACAATACGCGTTGATTCTAAGGGTAAGCCCTTAGAATCAATATCCTTTCCAACCTTCAAATTCAGCGAGTTCATCGAAGAGAATTGGGATGATGACAACAATACATTCAGGAAACAAATTGAAAAACGTTTCTTTTTTGTCATTTTTGAAGAAAGAAACGACTCATTTGGAAATCCATTGACGGTGCTCAAAAAAGTGCTTTTCTGGACAATGCCCTTGTCGGAAATAGAAACTACGGTTCGAGAGATGTGGCAACAAGCGCAGAATGCCGTTGCGGAAGGAAACTTGGCCGCACTTCCGAGGCAAGGACAGCGCAGAATCATTCACGTCAGGCCACATGGAAAAACAGGCAAGGATTTTGATTTTCTACCCAACGGAACCCCGGCAACAAAAAGGTGTTTTTGGCTGAACGCATTGTATGTAAAAGATATTATACGATAACCACCCTTGCCAATAGCTGGACATTTCGATTGAAGTTGTTACAAATTCTCAACCACCACCTCCCCACCCTCCCGGTACACCCTCAGCGTTTCCAAATGGCTGCTGAGCGTGCCTTCCGGCTCATTTCCAGCTGCGAACCAGCCAACCTCATGGAGTTCGCCGTGATCAATTTTGAGGCCAGTGTCGGCAGGCACGAGCTCGGTCACGACCGTGAATTCGACCCTGTATCTGAAACCGCTCCGTATCCGGATAATCCGCATAGGCACGATATCTATGCCCAGCTCCTCCTTTGCCTCCCTCTTTGCCGCATCGAATACATGCTCGCCCCGATTCATGTAGCCGCCGATCAATCGCCAAGGTTTATTGCCACTGAAAACATGTTTGCCCAAAAGCACCCTTCCGTCTTCGCTCGGTATGACAAGCGATACGCCGACGCTGAACTTTGCATGGATGAGCCAGGCCGCAAACCACTGGGTCTTCTTACCCAGAAGCTTCCAGATCTTCGAGAGGAGTTTGTACACAGATGGATTATGGCATGCCGGCGGCATTCTGGCCAAAGCCGGCAAGACATGAAGTCAGTTGAATAAAAAAACAGCCACACCCCTTTCAGGGCATGGCCGTATGATGCATGGGACCGCACCAAGCCGTCAGGCTGCTTTGAAGACCTGGAACGAACCGGGCTCAGGACCCGGATCAACTTCCAGCCAGTCATCTTCCGGAATCCAAACGCCGCCAATCTGGGCAGCCTTCGAACCGTCAGCCTCGGGAACGAGACCGGTGGCGACAAGCGGAGCATTGGCCGACTTTCGAATGGCCAGCCGTGCTTCCGGATTGACTCCAAGGAAGTCCGTTTCCCGCGTCACCCAGATTTCCACTTGATCGCTGTGGCGACCGAACGTCTCCGGGTAGAACGGGGTCTTGACCAGCGAGAAGGTATTCATGCTGCACGTATAAGCGAACCGCTCTTCCCTTTCAGGAATGATTTCGGCTCCGCCCGGAGAAATCTTCATGCCGATCTGACGATCGAATGAATCAGAGATGAAGATATGCGGGTTTGTCTGGCCCTTCTTGACCGCATCGATCCAGCAGACGTATACCCACCCGGCTATCAGCTCGCCTTGGCCGGTGCAGGAGACGCCCGTGGAAGCCATCGCCTGCTGCAGCGAATGCGCGCAGATGATGCGAACCATCTCGATGTCGGTCAGGCTTTCCCTGTTGCGATTTCTCACTTCAGGAAACCACAAGCCTCTGAGCCTGTGAGCCAATTCCATGCCGAGCATTTCCGCCTGGTACATGAACAAGTACGCTTTGACTTCATGCAAGTTGGTTACGGCCTTTTGGACTGATTCCGGCACTACGAAGCAGATGCCGGGAATGTCGGGATTCGCATAGAACGTTTCGTAGGCATCTGCAAATTGCGCAAAGCGCTCGACCTGGCTTTCAGAAAGCGCGACTTCGAGAATCGTGCCCTCCTTCCTGCCTTTGACTTCGAACGGACAGCGGAAGCCGCCTTCGGGGACATACGCTGTGGCCTGATGTATGGCAGGAGCAGCAGCGAGCGTCGGCGCGCCGTGATGAAACGGGCACCCTGACTTAGAGCCTGATATAACGGTATTCATAGTGGAACGAACGGATTGTTGGTTGCGCCCGGATTGCTCCGAGACTCTTGTTTCAAGCGGCCGGATGGCCGTTTTTCTGCCATGGAAAATACCATTAAAATCAAAGATTGGCAATATTTGCCCGCGCCGGCAGAACAGCTTTTATTTGATGCCATCACATGCTACCCTTTTTCCGAATAGATCTTTACGATCACCGAAGACAAGAGAGGAACAAGAGAATACGAAACCAGCCACCCCAGCATCTGATGAAACCACGCAAAAACTCAATCAGCATTCCGGCAATCCTAACGAGGCAGACATGCCTCAGGATCTTCCTAATCGAAACTGATGCGGAACACATGCACTCCGCATTCGACACAGACAGCCACGTCGATATCCCCTTCCCATCCAAGAAACCGGTAACCGAAGGAAGCATCGAGGTGTTTCTTCGGAGGCATGCGACGGCGTCAAGCCATATGAAGGGAAATCTCGACGTGTACAACGGCAAGGGCCTGGAGGTCCTTCGAATGAGAGAAGAAGGTCATGCAGCGGTCTGGGCATACCAGGTCGTGACAGTGAGCAAGATCGAGGACCTGCGCAGCGAGTTCGGCCATCCGGACACGCTTACGGTCAAGGACGAGGAGTTCCATACGAAGCTGACCGTCATCCTGGGCGAAAAGCTCAAGAGGACTGAGGCTGACAAGCTAGAAGCATGGCTCAGGAACGAACAGGCGCAGGACGTTCGTGACCAACTGGGATTCGAGAAAAGGTTCATCTCGATGAATGCCCTCGACAGCTTTGGTTCTGACGAGTACAGGAAGAGCAGGTCAGCGCATGTGATCAAGATCGGAACGGCGACTTTCCTTCCGTACGATCCAAAACGCATGGCACTCGCATTCCGGCAAAGCGACTGAACCTGTTGGAAGTCCCGATCGATACGACGAAAAGGCAAAGCCCGCACCATTCAAAAAAGAATGTGCGGGATTTTTTAATGCACGAATGGATATAGCAGGCAGCGATGGCTCAGCCAGCCATGACTTGGGACAATGGGACCGCCGCAGCCTTAAAACGACAGCGTGCTGCTTGAGGCGGTGCCGACTGGCAGCTCGAATGTGCTCGGGGACTGCTCGTTCTCGATGGCTTCACGCTCTTCGGCCATTGAGAATCCGATAGCTGCCGCGACGATTCCGCTCAGGATCACCAAGATTGCGAAAGTGATGAGACCGACAGCGACCCGCTTCTGGTTTTTTCCGGGAGTGACGAATCCGAGAGAAGGCTTGGATGCCTTCAGGTACCTGTATATCACGTATGCATATGCGAACCAGAATCCATCAAGAAGGAATGTCCTCAGGAAATCGAGAAGATCGGTCACGGGATCGAGTCCGAGCATTTTCGGAATGGAGATGACCAGGCCGATGATCGCTGAAATGAGAACAGTTACCAAGCCATATGAAAGTACTTTCCAGAAATTTCCCCGAACGTATTCCCGGCTTTTGAACAAGGCGTTGATTCCCTTTTCTTCCTCGAACAATACGACAAGCGGAGCGACGACAACGAATACGGCGACGATGATTCCAGGAATGACGAGAAGGAGCATTGAGCTCATGATTGCGAGTCCCGAGAGAAGTGATACCCAGAGGAATGACGCCACATGCTTCCTCGCTTCGGCATATGCCTGACGCACGGTCATTTTCTCGAGATGTCCGCGTGCCGCAAAGAGCATGGCCGGCTGGGACAGGACAAGGAGCACGAGAGTGACCACGAAAGCGGCAAGACCGATCAGGATGAGGATCGTCCAGCCCAAAGTATCAACAAATGCGGCAAGGATCGCCTCATCTTCAAGGCCCGAATAGCCCGAGTACATGCCGATAGCAAATGCAATGATTCCGGGAAGAAGAAATGGGACGAATGAGATTGCAGCAAATGTCCAGAACCGGCTTTTGAAAATGGTCCAGGAATCCCTGAGAATGACGCCAGCCGAAGGAAGCTTTGAATCCATCCTGTATGCCTCGACGACGGGCACTTCCTCTTCGGTCTCACGAGTCGCGGTTACATTTTCTTCGTTTGTCATATGATGGATTGTCTTTGCATTAGCGCATGTGCCGGAAGCATGCATCTATAAGCCGGCGCCGATATACCAGAAGTATGTCATATATGAAGACACGATAAAAGCCGATCGGGGCTGATGACCGCTTCAGACAGATCGTTATCTGATCATTCCGGCAGCGACGGTCTCATTCGTGAACTCATCGACGAGTATGACTGAGCCTGTCGCCCTGTTTCTCTCATACGGGTCAAAGAAGATCGGGTCCGCAGTCTTGATACGCAGACGGGCAATGTCATTTTTCGAGACCGTGAAATCGCCTGTAACGGGACGTGACTCATGCACGTCTGTCTTATGCTCCACCCCCTTCACAAGGACCGGTGTTTCCCGGGTCGTATGCCGAAGCAGGTATTTCCGCGAAAGATTCAGCGGCCGGTCATTGAGCCATGTGATATCAAGATTTATGTCCTGGCTGACGCTCGGCAGGCTTCCTGCCTGGACGATCATGTCTCCCCTGCTCGCATCAACGTCATCAGCAAGAGTGAATGTCACCGACATCGACGGCCATGCCTCTTCGAGCTCGGTCTTATACGAATAGATCTTGTCGATTCTGGTCAGAGTTCCGGACGGCAGAATCACAACCGAATCTCCCGGCTTGAATGTGCCGCCATCTATCCTGCCTGCATATCCGCGGAAATCAGGATGCTCGGCGGACTGAGGACGGATGACGCGCTGTATGGGGAATCGCCCGTCCTCCATATTATGATTATGGTCCGAGGAAACCTCAACCGACTCGAGCGTTCCAAGCACGGTCTCGCCTTTGTACCACGGCATAGACCTCGACGGATCAACAACGTTGTCTCCATTGAGCGCGCTGATAGGGACAAACCGAATGTCGTGCAGGCTGAGCGACTCGGCGAACTCCAGGTACTCGCGCCGGATCCGATCGAACGTGTCTTCCTCGAATCCGACCAGGTCCATCTTGTTTATAGCAACGAGCACATGCCTGATTCCAAGCAGCGATACGACGTGCGAATGCCTTCGCGTCTGCTCGACGATTCCGGTCCGGGCATCGATGAGGATGATGGCGAGCTGTGCCGTGGATGCGCCGGTCACCATGTTTCTCGTATACTGAATGTGACCCGGCGCATCCGCCATGATGAATTTCCGCTTCGGCGTCGCGAAGTATCTGTAAGCGACGTCTATGGTTATGCCCTGCTCGCGCTCCGCCTTCAGTCCGTCAGTGAGGAGCGCGAGATTCACATGCTCGTCGCCTCTCCTTTCGCTCGACTCCTCTATGGCCCTGAGCTGGTCTTCGAAGATCGACTTCGTATCGTACATGAGTCTTCCTATGAGCGTGCTTTTGCCGTCGTCCACGCTGCCTATGGTAATGAAGCGGAGCAGGTCCATATCGGTGCCCGTATCGTTCCTTATTTCTTTTTTCATATTCATTTTATCTTTTCTTAATCTTAAAAATATCCGTTCTTCTTCCGCTCTTCCATGGCAGCTTCTGAACGCTTGTCATCCGACCTGCTTCCCCGCTCTGCCACTCGGGCAGCGGCGACCTCCTCTATGACCTTCTCGACGGTATCCGCATCGGATACCATCGCACCGGTCACGGTCATGCATCCGAGAGTCCTGTACCGTATTTTCTTTTTCTCATAAGACTCTCCTGGCAGCAGGCGATTATACGGAGACTCTGCCAGCAGGACGCCGTCGCGATTCACGACATTTCGCTCATGCGCGAAGTAAATGCTCGGAAGATCGATCCCTTCGCGCTTGATGTATTGCCAGACATCCATTTCCGTCCAGTTCGATATCGGAAAGACCCTGAAGGATTCCCAGGGAGACTTTCTCCCGTTGAACAGGCTCCAGAGTTCGGGTCTTTGGTTCTTTGGATCCCATTGGCCGAACTCGTCCCGATGCGAGAAGAATCGCTCCTTTGCTCTCGCCTTCTCCTCATCCCTCCTTCCGCCGCCGAATGCTGCATCGTATTTTCCTTCCCGAAGCTTTTCGAGAAGCGTCGCCGACTGAAGGCCATTCCTGCTCGGATTAAGCCCTGGTTCTTCAGCAACGATCCCCTTGTCTATGGATTCCTGAACGTATCCGACCTCAAGCCTCGTGCCGTACTTCTCGGCAAGGCCGTCACGGAATTCAAGCGCTTCGGGAAAGTTATGTCCCGTATCTATATGCAGAAGCGGGAATGGAATCTTCGCAGGATAGAATGCCTTATGGGCAAGATGCACCAGCGTGATCGAATCCTTTCCGCCGGAGAATAGTAAGACCGGATTCTCGAACTGTTCGGCAGCCTCCCTCATGATGAAGATGGCTTCCGACTCGAGCTGATCCAGATGATTCAGTTTGTATTTCATTCTTTTCTCAGTTTTGATGGTAAATAAAAACGAGCCCAGGAAGGGCTCGTTTCTGATATCAATTTTGAGATGAATGTGATAGCAAAGACCAACCCTAGATATTCTTCCTAGAGCTGCATGAACACATGTTCGATTTTGCCTTTGCTTTCATTTGCATGAGATAACTATACATCCTGCCCGTTATTAATCAACCTGGTTGTCCAGAGCCGCCGGCGCTATACGTTGCTGACACCCTTAACTTCAAGCAAGCCTTCGATGTCATGCTGTGCCGTCTCGCTGTCCAGCTGTTCGACTGGCACGAATTTGCCGAAAACCCGTACCTTGGTCTCTTCAGGGAGACTCATGAGGAACTTCATGCTGTCTTCCGAAATGGCTGACGTATCGAGCGCGTAAAACGAACCGGCATCGGACTTGAGGCCGATCAGGCAGGCTTCGGTCCTTGGAGCAAGGTCGGTCTTCCGCGGCAAGCAGGCGAACTCACCCTGGATTCCGACCTCTTCGCCCGCAGTTATGTTTGGGGCTGGCACATTCGCTGAATCGGATCCCTTATTTTTCATATATACATATGCGCCCGCGACAGCGATCGCGATTACGATGATGGAGATCAAGGCTCCTGCAAGTGGTTTTTTCATGCCGTTAAGAATAACATACGAGCCCTGCCCTGGCACCTATCGGCGCTCAAGCACCAGAATCCGCGGCTGCAAATATGCGCCCGCAGAGGTCATGAATTTCAGGCTGACTGACTTGATGATCCTGAATGCTGACGATGCCACCTGCCTTTCCAGGATCTCATATTCGCTCGTATACGCTACCACTCTGCCGCCAGGATTCAGCGATCGTTCACAGCATTCGAGAAATGCCTTGTAGAGCTCATCGAGATTTTCGTCTTTGGAAATTGCCATGCCGAACGGAAGGTCTGAAACTATCGCATCGAAAGTTCCAAAGTCGGGCGTATCGAGCAGGCTTGCTTCCTTTACCTGAACTCGCCGTATGAGTCCCGCCTTCTGGATATTCTGAATCGAGAGAGACAGGTGCTTCTTGTCCGTATCGAAACCGAGCAGTCGCTCAAGGTCGGGATACTGCCGTGCAGCCTCTATGAGCAAGGTCCCGCTTCCGGAGCATGGATTCAGATACGACTTCGCCCGTTCCAAGTTTGCAAAATAATTCACGGCATACGCGACGGTCGGATCCATGGCACCGCTCATATGGACGACCTTGTAATCTCGAAATGAGAGCGGCCGCGGAGTGATCTGGATTCCTACCTCCCAGACATCTTCAGGCTTTATTATATGAATCTTCAGATCGGCTTCGTCAGCCTCGGCAAGACCGTACGTCTCCCTGATGTATTTTGAGATGCTCTGAACCTCCGGAGAATTCGAACCGGCGCAGGAAATCCTGAACGTCTTGAATCCCTTCTGATCAGCAGCAAGAATGGGTGCGATCAGATTTCCGAGAATGGATTTATGATTTGCCAGATGTGCAGGATGGAGCTTCTCGCTCTGAACCACGAGATATGCTCGAGCAACGCTCTTGAGCTTTTTGATTTCGGCCAGAAGTGTCGCGGCATATTCGACAAAGACAGAGTCATCGCCCTCTTCCATAACGGAAAAAAGCGGGTTTGCCCGCAATTCTTCCAGGACAACAGCCCGAAGGCCTGTTACATATGAGAGTTTTATCCGTGCCTCAGGAGCAGTCATGCCCGTACTGTAGCATGGCTTGAAAGAAATTACTTCGCCTCGCCTGTCATTCCCGCTCGCACCTCAGCAAGCGTCTTCTCAAGTTCGACGAGGTTGAACTTTTTCATCTTGAGCCAGTCCCGAGTGAATGCTTTTCATAACCATCTCCATTTCTGGCATTCGGGCCCCGCTTTTAAAAACGAATGCATCGTCAAAGAACCTTTTTCCAGTATCGACAAAGCCCATCTTTTCATAAAACTTGATTGCTTGCTCATTGTAATCGGCCAACTGGACGATCGTATCTTTTCCAGGATCACTGAAATCTTTGACTGCATTCCAAAGCGCGGTGCCGATCCCCTTTCCATGATACTCAGGCAATACGTATATCGTTCGAAGCTGATTATTGTTTTCATTTATAACCAGGGCTGCCGCGCCGACAATCAGGTCGCCATCCTTGGCAACGACCCTCTTTTGGTTTGCAGGAATATTCCTGAGCCGCTCCTGGCTTCTCAGTATATTTTCAGGAGTAAAATGTTCTTTGTAGCTTTCCTCTATGTCCTCAACGGTAATGCCGAGCTTTTGATTCGGATAGGTCGCAAGCCATGCCTTGTATAGCACGTCCGTGATGCCGAATGCGTCTTCAGGCTGAGCGTCAGTGATTCTTACGTTCATGAATGCAGTATATCAAAACTCCCTAGCCCATTGCCTCTTCAACAAAAAATGCGCCGGGCGGATACGTATCCGCCCGGCGCATTTGACCCTTCACAGCCGACTATCGCTCGACACTCTTGAGGAGTTCGAGCACGGGATCAAGCCCGACATCTTCGACAATGACCGCATCGAATGCTTCGAGATACGCATCAAGCAATGCCGCATTGCCATTCAGGAATCCGATTCTGATGATGCAGTCGTGAGGCATACCATCAGCCATATGCACATCGCCCAGGCTGTCACCAAGCAGCAGGACATTCTTCCTGCCTTTCAGTTCTCCGGCATAGGCGCTCTCGCCGAGCTGGACTTCGGACTTGTTGTACGAATGCACGACCCTGTCCTTGAAACCGGTAGGAATTCCCGCTTCGTCAAATACGAAAAAGTTCGAGACGATATGCAGATTGCCCGAAAGCAATCCGTTTGCCCTGAACAGTTCCTGAATGACGTCGCCCAGTCCTGCCGAAAAGACAAGGAGCGGAACGCCATGACCCGATGCAAAGGCGCACAGCTCGTGGAGTCCGTCACGAGGAGTGATTCTCTTGTGAGAAACCCCTGCCTCGATATGACCTCGAGTGAGTCCGTGCTTGATCAAGGCCTCGAGATGAAGCCTCCACCATTCGTCCATTTTTTCCTTCTTGGTTTCGATCGGCACTGACCTGTCGTATTCGACAGGCTGATACATTGCGGTCATCCTGCTTTTTTCAGCGTCGTATTCCTCGCCAAGTTCGAAAGTCTCCCAGGTTTGAATCGCCGGTTTTCCATTTGCATATGCAGCTGTCAGAGTCTTGTCGAAATCTGCAACGATATGCAAATTGTCCAAGCCTAAATCCGCCAGCACTGCAATTTTCTTGTCGAATGCTTTCTTGTCTTTGAATCTAAATCCGATCATATCAATGTTGTTCCTTTCTTCCGTAAAGATAGCTGCAAACGCAAGGAAAATCAACCTGTCACAGAATACAGGAAACATCGATGGTGTAGAAGCAATCGTCTACTACTTAAGTTTAACTGCAGTTCCGTATGCAAGAATTTCGGCTGCGCCGTTCATGATCTGCGAAGTGGAGTATCGCATGCAGACGATGGCATCAGCACCGAGTGCCTTCGCTTCCTCGACCATGCGAGTGGTTGCTTCTTCGCGCGCAGCCGTGACAGCCTTTACGTATCCTGTTACTTCTCCTCCGACAATTGTCGTAAGGCCGGCCACGATATGGCTTCCGATATGCCGCGTCTGGACAGTGCTGCCCTTAACAAGTCCCAGGATCTGCGCCGTCTCCCTTCCCGGAACGGATTCAGTTGTCGCAAGAATGATGTTTGTGTTCATGAGATAAGTATATCAAATCATCATGAACAGAAAATGAGACTTCGTTCCTTGAGCTAATCAACAGTAACGATCGGCAAGTCTTTCACACCGAGCGACCCTTTGTAAAAGATATGCGGAACCCATGGATATACGAGAGGGTTCTTGCCTTCTGCAAAGCATTTCCTGTAGTACTCTTTTGTAACCTCGGGAATGACAGTGTACGGCTCAAGGCCGTCAGGATCGAACGTCGCATAATCTGACGGACCGTATTGCTTTTCCGGCTCATGCGTATAAAGCAGAACGGTCGTCTTTGCGGGATCAAGCAACTTCGGATCAATCTGATAGCATCTGGTTTCATACCTCTCGGTGTCTCCCGCTTCTTCCATGGCCTTCTTCACGTCAGCCGGATGAACCGCCGTAAAATGGAGCACGTCATTCCAAAGACAATCAAGCGGCCACACTTTTCGTTCCATGACCTGCTTTCGCCATGAATATTTCTCAGCTTTCTTGTCATACAACTCAGGATGCATCTCCTTGAGCGCGTTTAAGGGGTACAGCGTATCGCCTTCCATATCCTTCGGCACCCAGTGATAGAGATAATATGTCATGATAGGCATAGTACCAGATTCTCTTATTTCATCCACTTAAGAATCTTGTCGTCCTCAGCCTGAACGCTTCCTCGTCCATCTCGGTTTGAAGTAGTGATGACAAGCGATCCATCGGGAGCGTTCGTGACTTCGCGCAGCCTGCCATACGTTCCCTTGAAATACGTAACGAGGTCGCTGAACGTTGCGGATCCATCATCACCCTCGAGAATGTCGACTTTATACAATGCCTGTCCGCGGAGGCCGGCGAAGTACAGGGCGCCGTCCATATATGAAAGACCCGACGGCGCCCATGTCGTATTGGCACCGGAATGAATCATCGGCGCTTTCATTCCTTCCTTCTTCTCGTCTCCCTGGATGACTGGCCAGCCATAGTTTCCTCCCTTTTCTATCAGATTCAATTCATCGAATCCAGACTGAAGGCCTGACCGCCCATGATCAGTCTGCCAGAGACGGCCCTTGTCATCCCATGCCAACCCTTGCGGATTTCGATGTCCGTACGAATACACCGCAGTGCCGAATGGATTGTCAGACGGGATGCTGCCGTCGTAATTGATTCGAAGAATCTTTCCGGCAAGAGATGCGCGGTCTTGAGCAAGCTCTGACCGTCCGGCATCACCTGTCAGCACATAGAGCATTCCGTCGGGACCGAACGCCGCACGACCGCCATTATGATTCGTGCCGCCCGGAATGTTTCCGAGAATGACTTTGTCTTCCTTAAAACTACCAAGATCCGCCCCGCCGAATGTATACCGAACAACCTTGTTGACCGTCTGGCCTGAGTCGGATGTCGTGAAGTACAAGTATATGAATTTGTTTTGTGCGAAGTCAGGATGGACAATGACATCGAGGAGTCCGCCTTCACCCCGCTCAACCACACCAGGAATCTTTATGCTCTCGACTGATTCTCCCTTGATGAGCTTGAGCGTTCCGCTTCGCTCGGTCACGAGCATGCTTCCGTCCAGCAGAAATGCCACGGCCCACGGCACGTAGAGATTCTTGGCAAGGACGGTCGGGGCGCCGGCCGGCCGTTCGTCTCGCTCTTCAAGTCGGCCGGCGCCCCGATTCACATCGACATATGTGCTGCCGATTCCGAAATTATTATATGCCGCCACTCCGCCAACGATGACGACGAATGCCGCCAGGACGCTTCCGACAATCGCTTTCTTGCTCATAGCATTTAATGTTAAGACTTGTAAGGAAAGACTGTATGAATAAATTGTAACATGCGCCCATCTGCATAAAACATGAAGAAATCACCATTTTAGGCACTTATACAAACAATAAATATATATTGTATTACGATATATTCTATGCTACGCTATTTTCATACTAATTTTAAGAAATAATCATGATTAGCATGAAAAAAGGATCAACGTGGATTTTGAGAGGAGCAATACTGGTCATGGGACTTATCGTGCTCGCGCTATGCGTTTTCGCATTGCCTAACATCTGGAACGGCGGTTCCGCAGAGTTCCCTGCCGCAAGCATGTCAGTGTTCCTCATCGTCATCGGACTCTATGCGACGGCAATTCCGTTCTATGTCGCGCTTTGGCAGACGCTGAAGCTCGTCGGGCTTATCGACAGGAATGAGGCATTTTCTGAACTTTCAGTAAGGGCACTCAGAAATATCAAGCGATGCGGGATGGTTATCAGCACGCTGTACATCGGAGGGGTTCCTCTCCTGTACCCCATTGCGGAAGTCGACGATGCTCCGGGACTCCTGCTCTTTGGCGCGATCATTGCATGCGCGCCGGTCGTAGTTACCATCTTTGCAGCTTTGCTTGAGCGGCTTCTCACTGACGCCATCACGTTCAAGTCTGAGAATGACCTGACCGTCTAACAAAAACATCATGGCAATACTCATCAATATCGACGTCATGCTTGCCAAGCGCAAGATGAGCGTCACGGAACTCGCAGACAAAGTCGGAATCACCATGGCCAACATTTCGATCCTTAAGAACGGCAAAGCGAAGGCAATCAGGCTCTCGACGCTTGAAGCAATCTGCAAGGCGCTCGACTGTCAGCCTGGCGATATCCTGGAACACCGGTAGAGCAAGAAAGAAAAAGACCCGTCGGGGTCTTTTTTGATCTCAGGACATTTCTTGCATCCAGCTTCGGCGGCGATCCGGAAGAAGTTCTGCTACCGCTTCCTCAGAACGCTGTCCATCTCCTTCCCCTTCGCCAACTCGTCAACCAGCTTGTCGAGATAGCGGATCTCGCGCATGGTTGGCTCCTCAATGTCCTCAATTCGCACTCCGCATATCACTCCCGTTATGAGCTTCCGGGCAGGATTGATCTTCGGTGCCTTCGCGAAGAAGGTCTCGAAATCTGTTTTCTTCCTGAGCTCCGCATCAAGCCTTGCTTGCGTATAGCCCGTAAGCCAGCGGATCACCTTGTCGACTTCGGCTTTCGTCCGGCCTTTCCGTTCAGCCTTAGTGACATACATTGGATAAACGTCGGCGACCGGAACTGAGTAAATCCTATGTTTTTTATTATTCATACAAGTTTATATTGAGACTACGTGCCCTATTTCGTCACGAATGCCCTCGTGACCGGTCCGAAGAATCCGACTGCGGGAGAAATGCCGTTTGCCTTTTGGAATCTGATGAGAGTCGTTCGCGTCTTTGATCCGAACATGTCAGTCTCATTTCCGGCTGATCCGGCACCGCTGTCTGAAACTGCGAATCCGCGAGAGTTCAGATATACCTGCAAGGCTTTGACGTCAGGGCCTTTAGCTCCGACGTGCAGATTCCTCTCAAAGCTGAAATGAGATGCCGGGTACGAAGCTGCCTCGCTTGCGACCGGGACTGACGCCTGTGTCGTTGACCCAGAGCCGGCCGAAGCAGCGCCTGATGCAGCGGCATACAGGCAGAGCTCCTGCTTATGGCTTGAGAAGTAATTGTAGTTCGAAGCCGCCTGGTCCTTGCATCCATGCTGGATTGCAGAATGCGCGATTACGCTTCCCTGAGCCGCCGATGTCGTAACGCCAGTCGAGCTGGAACCCGAAGAAACGGGGGTTCCAAAAAGAGTGAACGTTGAGAAATGGTCCGTGAAGCATGTCACCGTCTTGGCTGTGGCATCGACTGAACAGTTTGACAGCGCATTCCACGAAGAGCCTCCCCATCGGTAGATGACGAGCGTTGATTCGTCGATTCCTTGCATGTCTGCAGGTGAATATGAAATGGTTATGGAGATCGGCTCGTCGAACTCAGTCACAGGTGCCATGCCTTCAGTGATCGCATTGAGCGCATACGTATGCCCCGAGACGGGACTGAACTGCGACGACGGAGCGCCTACCGCATTCGCAACCGTATCATCCTGAATTCGCTTGATCTGGAAGTAGACCGTTCCCGAAGAAGAGGCTGAGAATGACGAAGGGACGCTGAGCGAGACACCTCTTCCGCTTTGGAGCAAGTCGACCGTCCCTCCAGTGGATGTCGAGATGCCGGTCGACTGCGACTGGGTGAGTACGAGCGCTTCGGCCGTGCAGCCCTTCGTCGTGAAGGATGCAGCAGAGCTTGTCGCCCTGTTTGAAGCGGCATCATCGCTGTAGACGCGATAGTGATACGTGACGCATGGATGCAGTTCCTGGATGTCCACTGAATGGCTGAGAACTCCCGGCGAGACATTCGATACGGGAGTCGTCGTTCCGAATGCCGAGCTCGGACCGTATTCGACCATCGAAGAAGCAGCCTCGTTGGTGTCCCATGCGATCGTAGCGGAAGAGGCAGTCAGAGTAGATACGGAAAGGCTCGAGATGATCGGCGCGCCGGTATCGGCAACCAGCGAGAAATCGACTGAGCCTGACGATACCCAGTTGCTGCTTGCGGCAGCGTCGTCTTCCGTTCGGACACGGACATAATAGTCGCCTGCCGCAAGCGTTGTCGTCGCAGCCCCCACGAGGTACGTTCCGGAATTCTCCCCGAATGTGTATGTGGCATTCCCTTCTGCCGCGAACTGGGACCTATAGTCCAGTACCAGATTCGAGAATGCATTATCGCGTGCGACCTGCAATCTGTATCGCACCTGCTCGGAAGCATCGGGATCTTCGAGCGTCATGCTCAGCGTTCCGCCCGCGACGGTACCAGAAGATGCGCCGCCCAGAAATGTCGCGGAGCTCAGGCTTGCCGGAGATGACGGAGCCGTATTTGCGGAACCAGTAGTGAACGTTCGCGTCGATGAGAGGCTCCCTCCGAAGCTGTTTACCGACTGGACTCGCCAGTAGTAATTCGTATTTTGTGAAAGGTCGCTGCCAAGGGTGTACGAAGTGCCGGAGACATTCGATGCATTGACGACCGTGCTTGAGAAATCGCTCTGCGTCGAAACGAGAAGCGTATAGCTCGTGGCACTTGCGACCTGAAGCCATTCGAATGTTGGCCGCAGAGTAGCGCCGAGGGTTCCGTTGGTCGGATTCACGAGCGTCGGGCTTACAGGCGCCCCTGTCGGAAGGATGTAGATGAGATCGTATGTAGAACTTGCATTCATCGTATAGTCATTCGACCCATTAGGAGTCAGCTGGATGGATTGTCCTTGGATCAACGAAGCCGTATCGTTTGAATACTGCTTGTATGTCGAGGCATTCTTCTTGATACCGACTGTCGCACTGTTTCCGAGCGCCCTTGCTCCTCCGAGAAGATCTCGGTACTGAAGCCGGATCTCGTTTGATCCCTCATAAAGAACGACCTGGAACGTTCCGAGCTGAACCGTTGTCCCGTGAAAATAAATATCGGTCCACTGCACGATGAACTTCCTATTCGGAGCTTCTCCTGCGGTTGCATAGTAGATCGGCTTATTTCCTGAAGTCCCGGACTTATTTGTATTTAAATCATCCCAGAATGCATAGATGGTATTGTCAGCGCCGGCACCAGACAGTGGGCCGTTGCTGTACTGTGCAAAGCTACTTCCAAACGTGATAGTTCCATTGATGTTCACATATGCCTGCGTATAGTTGGTGCCGAAGAAAGAGAAAGTGAATCCGAGATTGAAAGGACCGGCAGCCACATCGTCGCCGGTGAGGTTCGTATTTATCCCAGCGACATTGATCTCACCGTCGGCCGCTTCCGCTCGCGGAGCAAAAGCTGCAAGCGAGACGAAGACGATAACGAGAAATGACTTGCCGAGAAGCGAGAAAGCCCGGTCAAGCTTCTTTGAGATTGATTCCTTCATATTGTGAATAATTATACAGTATTGCGGACGGAACCGGGCCAGCGAAACCGCATCCAACATGTGGATTATTATGCAAACCACTTTCTGGCGCTTTCCCGTCGATGCGGACAACCCGGCCAGCAGCATGGCCTTTTCTCGCCTTTGAGCAAATCTTGACACATGCGGTCAAGATGCTCCTTCCTGGTCTCTGCTTTTTTGACGATTGTTATGTAGCAGATCCATTCATTTCGAGCGAGCGGGGTCAGGCCATTCCATATATCAAGAACGTTCTGCTTTGATAGCAGCCTGTCTTTCAGATCCGCAGGCACCCTGTGCACGACTCCTGTTTTGATGGTTTTTGAAATCATTATATTGAACGCTCGCCGTTGAAAGGCCTCATGCGCATGAGGACGGCGAGGCTGGCGGCAAGGAGGAGTCCGAGTGACAGCATCGCCGTCCGATATCCCGAGGCACTTTCCCCAGCGGCAAGAAGGGCCGCGCTCCAGACAGCCGGACCGACGAAGGTCGCAAACCTCTCCGCGACGACATAATAGCTGTATGACGAGGCCACCAGATGCTTCGGTGCGAGATCAGCAACAAGCGCCCGGCTGATGCCCCATACAGGACCGAAGATCAGTCCGGCCAGAAGAAATACCGGAAGCGCCTGCGCGAAGCTTTGGGCAAAGGTAGCGGTAACAAACACTAGAATCCAGCCGATAAGAATGAGCCGGAGCACTCGCACCTTGCCATGCTTGTCTGCCATTTTTCCGAAGAACATAGCGCCGACTGCGGCGAGCAGAAGGATGCCGGCAGTAAGCAGGGATTTCACCGCATCTGAAACTCCGTACACCTCTTCAAGGTATAAAGGGAAATTATTTGAAAATGTGAGAAGGGCATCACTGAATAAAAAATATGCCAGGAGAAAGACGGCCAGAGGCTTGTGGCCGAATACCTCAGAGAACATCGACTTGAGTGACGGCCATGCACGGCCGGCATCACCTTGAGCAGCTTGATCCGAAGGACTGTCGCCGGCCGTGCCATCCTTATAGAACAGAAGCATCGGCAAGGCGAGAACAGCAAAGATGATGGTTGCAGGAAGCAAGGCCTGTGCCCTGCCCGGTTCCCCAAACAGCACGAAGCCGCTGATGAACGGCAGCGTGACAAGGACTCCGGCAACTTGTCCGACGGAGTTCGCGCTCTGCCCTATTCCGGAAACGAGAGACCTGTTCCCTTCTTGCGACAGATCGCTCAGCATCGGAGTGAAGTACAGGAAGCATGTCAGGTACGCATACGTAGTGAGCCCGTACAGCAGCGTGATGAGCAGCGCGGATGCGTCGAGAAGCATGAGAGTCGAAACCAGCGCATATCCGAGAACTGCCAAGACGGTCCAGAGCCGCAGGCCGCCTATCTTTCCTTTATTGTGGCCTGCGGCATCGATCTTCCTGCTTATATGCGGAGCGGTTGCGATGAATAGCGCGGATGACCCGATCAGGGCTGCATTGTACCACCAGGCCGGCATCCCCTTGTCGATGACAAGCCATTGGGAGAAATAGAACAGAAAGGCCATGGCCACGATCGAGTTGGCAAAGTCATACAGGGACCAAAGTGCGAGTTTTTTCTTATTGCCAATCATGGTTGCGCGCATGCGGAACGCCCGAGATGCAAGCATTATACACCACGAACGGGTTATTTATGAAGAATTTCCGGCAAAAGCCGGATTAACCTTCGACCAAAAGGGATGTATACTTGTGCCGATATGTCAGAATACTTCAAATTCTCGGAAATCCATCACCGCTTTTTCAAGAAGCACGGCGAAAAGGTGATGTACGACAAGGACCAGCATCTTGCATGGCAGAATGATGAGAGCGGCTGGGTGTTCTTCCTGGCCGAAGGCCTCGTGCAGGTATCTTTCTCGTTCAATGACGGCACCCGCCGGATCATCGGATACTTCGTGCCGGGAATAAGCTTCGCGCAGATAG
>DASWWM010000005.1:0-29844 GCA_036405975.1 Minisyncoccota bacterium
CTTACGGATAAGTACGGTGTAGAGTGGTCATTGAACTGTACGAAGGCTTAGCGGCTTTCGGCTGGCTTTTGCTCTGGGTAAAATAGACAAAACTGAAAGAACGTGGTAATAATTACCACGTTCTTTCAGTTCAACAATCAAGCAAATTCAGCATATGCCAAGAAGAGACGGTCCGGTTACAAGAAGGAGATTCGATCCAAAGAAGGCTTTTGGGATAGGAGGGAAGGAGGATTGGGATATCATATTCTCCCTTCCCTGGCCGAAAAAGGAATGGGAAACCTTGAAAGCGATCGAGGGTTCCGGCAATTACAAGCTGGATTCTGCACTCGCAGAGAAATACGGATTTCAGAATGCCCGACGTGCTGCAGAGGCAATTAACCTGGTATTCCTGGTTTTAAATGCCGATTATCGCTTCACTCATTCTCCTGGAGGAGATTACTGGAGAGATATGATGCTGATGAAATTTTAACTTTGTCTGCTGGCAGACCGCTTCGCAAAAAAAACCACCAATGCCCGAGGGCCTCTTGGTGGTTTATTCATGCATCGGTCACGGCATGCTTTTTATGTGCACAAGACAGTTCCTTTGTTCCTGATTGTGCATTTGATCCTTGTATCGCTTCTTGTCGGGTACGGAAGACGATGGCTTTTATGCGGGACATTGCCCTGGGGCCTGTTCGGGATTACCATTAGGCCCATGGTTAAGAAAGGCTCAAAAAGTATTCAAAATGGGGAGGAACGGGATTTTGACAGCGATGGCGGCAAGGCCATCGAGCCTTTGGCGTCTCGGATTCGTCCTTTGTCGCTTGATACGTATGTCGGTCAAAGTCACCTGATCGGCGAAGGCAAGCCACTTCGAATCGCTATCGAAAAGGGACACATTTTCTCATTCATACTTTGGGGTCCGCCTGGTGTCGGAAAGACAACGCTGGCACGTATCTATGCAAATGCAGTCGATGCGGACATGTACGAACTTTCTGCGGTATCAGCGGGGAAGGACGAGATGCGGTCTATCATAGAAGGCGAGAAAGCTGACAGGGGCTTGAAAAAGAAATCACTTTTTGACCAGAGCCAGGCTGAGGGCGACGCTCGTATTGCTGAGTTGTCGGGAAAAAAGATAACGGGCCCTCGTCCGAAAATTCTATTCATCGATGAGATTCACAGATTCAATAAGAGCCAGCAGGATTTTCTTTTGCCGTATGTCGAATCGGGCGCCATCACCCTTATCGGTGCAACGACTGAGAACCCGAGTTTCGAGGTGATCTCGGCCTTACTTTCAAGATGTAGGGTATTCACGCTCACTGAATTGAATGAAAGCGAAATGCTGAAGATCATTGACCGGGCATTGAAAGACAAGAAGGGGAGAAGAGCTGCACTGAAGATGGACAAGAAAGCAAAGGATTGGCTTATAAGCATGGCAAATGGCGATGCGAGGCAAGCTTTGGCCATGATCGAAGCGACCGAGAGATTATACGACACGGTGACCGTTGATTCACTAAAGGAAACGCTTCAGTCTAAATTTTTGAGATACGATAAGAAAGGCGAGGAACATTACAATACTATTTCTGCGTTCATAAAGAGCATGCGGGCCAGCCAGCCTGATGCTGCGCTCTACTATCTGGCCCGCATGCTCGACGCTGGCGAAGATCCCAAGTTTGTTGCGAGGCGAATGGTAATCTTCGCCAGCGAGGACATTGGCCTTGCCGTTCCGACGGCACTTGTCGTTGCTAATGAAGTCTTCCGCGCAGTTGAGACCATTGGCCTTCCTGAATGCAGGCTGAGTCTTGCTCATGGCGTCGCATATCTGGCGACCTGCTCAAAAAGCCGCGCCGTCTATGATGGAATCGGCGCGGCCATGGAAGACGTAAAGATCCATGGCAATCTGCCCATTCCGCTCAAGATCCGCAATGCGCCGACTAAGCTTATGAAGGAGCTTGATTATGGAAAAGGGTATGAGAAATATACGAAGGATGACCTGCTTCCCGAGAAGCTCAAAGGGAAAAAGTACTTGCTGTAATGCTATAATCACTCCGATTACCAGGCTATTTGGGTTAATTAATTTCCAATGAAAAAACTATCAATACTCACCACCGTGCTGGTGCTCATAATGGCGGGAGCATATGCGATCTCATACAAGGTGGATCAGGGCAGGGGAGAAGACCGTGCGACATCCACGGCAGCGGCCGGATTCGCGTCATCGACTGCTGAAAGTGGAATGAGCCGGGATGAGCAGGCGGGAATCGGAAAGCCCGTATTTTCATGGTCGTATGAATCATCTGAAAAAGAAGAGATTCCGTGGACAAAAATCAGCCTGACGGCGGCATATGAAAATGGAATCAGGAAAACTAAAGAGGTTGATGCTGTGCAGGGAAGCTGCAATGCATATGTCAGTCCTGATAAAGATGTGTATTCAGGATCGGAAATGATCATCTGTTATTACGCAGGTTTGGGTCATTACTATAAGGTGGTAGAAGCTGAAGGGGGATATTCTGTCCGGAGAAAGATTTTCGAAGAGGCTTCGCCCGAGTATGATCCGCCGGTCTTTCCTTTTGCGGAAATCACTCGGTTCTAAGGTTCCATGTGCGAGGCGTTTTTAAACGAGCGATCGGCTCGTGAACTCTTTCCGAACATGTCGTTGTAAATGACATGGACCTTCGACATTGCCTGTGACAGCCCGGCTCGCATCTGCTTCGGTCTCTTAATTCATGATAAAATGACCGTGCATTCATCATTTCCTTATCCGGCCATGGCAGATATATTCACGAAAGAGAAGCGAAGCGAGGTCATGTCCAAGATCAAGTCCGAAAGCATGCTGGAAAAGGCATTTGCCAAAGAGCTCTCAAAGATCGTGTATCCGCTCGGATACCGGTACCGCTTGAACTACAAAAATGCACCGGGGCGTCCAGACATCGCTTTCGTCTCGCGGAAGCTCGCCGTCTTTGTCGATGGGGACTTTTGGCATGGATACAAATTCGCAGAAAGGAAGGCGAAGCTCAAGCAGGCGTACTGGCTTGAAAAGATCCAGACGAATATCCGGCGAGATAAGAGGAATCGCCGCAAGCTGAAGAAGAACGGATGGACATATATCCGCATCTGGGAGCATGATGTGAAAAAGGCATTAGGAAAGTCTCTGAAGAGAATAACCGATGCGCTTGAGGCTGCCGATAGGAAGGCTTAGGCCCTTAAGTTCTTCTGCCAATTCCAGGAATCCCGAAGGGCGTCGGTGATCGTATGTCGGGGTTCCCAGCCTATCGTCTCTTTGATCTTTTTCGGATCAGCGTAGACTTTCTCTATGTCTCCGGATCGGCGTTCGCCGATGACGTATTTTACCGAAACACCCGTGGCTTCTTCGAAAGCCTGTATGAGTTCCAGGACTGTTGTGCCGGTTCCAATGCCTACATTAAACACTTCGTTGATGCTCGGCTCGCTGCGGCTTTCCAGCCATGCCAGCGCATCCACATGCGCTCGGGCAATATCCATTACGTGAATGTAATCGCGCATGCATGTGCCGTCTCTCGTATCGTAGTCGTTTCCGAATATGGTCAGATGTTCTCTCTGGCCGTATGCGACCTGGGTGAGATAAGGAAGCAAGTTTTCCGGCACTCCTTTCGGCAGCTCTCCGATGAGTCCTGAAGGATGTGCGCCAATCGGATTGAAATACCTGAGGTTAACTGCTTTTATGTTTTTCTTTGCCGCAACGAAGTCCCTGACGATGTTCTCGCCAATCTGCTTTGTATTGCCGTACGGGGACTCTGCCGGTTTCATCGGATGATCTTCTGTGACGGGAAGGTCATCGGGTTCACCATACACGGTGCATGATGAAGAGAAGATAAAGTTTGGGATCGAATGCCTGTCGGCAAAGTCGAGCAGGGCGGTCAGGGATCCTATATTGTTCTCGTAATACTTCAATGGTTCTTTGACGGACTCTCCGACTGACTTATATGCTGCAAAGTGCATGACCCCGACAAATGCACCTTCTTTCTCTGCCAATGTATCGAGTGCGGTCTTGTTCCTGCAGTCAGCTTCGTAGAATGAAAGGTTCCATCCAGTGATATTGCCGAGGGCTTCAAGCACACCTGATTCAGAATTTGACAGATTGTCTATGATGACGGGCTCATATCCCGCTTCGACAAGGGCTACCGCTGTATGGGAGCCTATGAAACCGGCTCCTCCGGTCACCAGTATTTTTCCTTTAGAATTTTTTGATCCGTTGTTCATGTCCGATATAGTATAATCGAAGCATTAGCCTGTAACAAAATAACCATATGGAAATAAGGGAAACTTCATTCGGTCCGAAAAAATATATCGCAATCAAGAAATCCATTCCGATGAGTCAGATTACGGACAAGCAGATGTATGATGATGCGGGGAAGAAGCTCGGAGCATACGTCAGGGAGCATTCCGTCAATGTCATAGGGCCATGGTCGGTCATTTACTTCACATGGGATGACGCTACAAAGACAACTGATATCGCTATTGCATTTCCTGTAAGTGAGCTGGAGTCGGTCAGCGACCCTGATTTTTCGATTGTGGAGGTAGGGCGGTCAAAGGCTTCCGTCGGAACGCATATGGGCAGCTATGAGCGGATAGGGGATGCGCATATGGAAATGATGAATTACATAAAGGAGAACGGATATGACGTAGAAAGCGTCCTTGGATACTCAATTGAGGAATATGTGGCTGGTCCGATCGAAAATCCGGATGAGTCAACGTGGAGGACTGACATCTACTATCTTCACGCATAGTCGAAAAAGGGAGGCGCTGAAGAGAGGGGGGGGCATAACCGAACGGGACCTGTAAGAGGTTCAGAAAACTGTCGTCACATAGTGCAAAGGTCGCATTATCAGCAAAACTATATATGCCTACCATGAAAAAAACGTTCGTTTTCTTCCTTACAGGTCTAGTTCTTGCCGTGCCAGCCGTATCTTCAGCCGCAGCTTTCAACTATGTTGATATGCGGGGTACCGTACGGGCAGTCGAAGCGCCAACTCCTGTTGACGCTCTCGCGATGGCGCATGCCCAGGGCAACATTCTCACGAGCGGTGTAAAAATCGATCAGGGAATGGTTAATCCTGGCCAGTTCGTCGGTTCGTTCTTCGGATACGTCGACGTGAACGGCAACTACAAGACTGTGGCGGCGGCATGCCAGTTTGCAGCGTTGCTGCTCGCGACTGACAAGCACCCTCAGAGCGGCGTAATCGCCATTGATCCAGTGCGATAAACCTACAATGTTAATTGACGAAGACTGAAAAGGCCTCCAGGGCACAAACTGGAGGCTTTTTCTTCACATATCCGGTAAGCGGTTTCGTGCGGGGTCGTCTCATATGGCAGTCAGATTATGAGGCGTGCAGCGTACCTGCACATAACATATAACCAACATGAACAATCCATATTACACATCTGCAACCATGAACTCACCCTCGACCAAGCCGCTGTATCGGGGAACTCAGATTGTCTGGTATTTCTTTTATGCAATCGAGACCTTTCTCGCATTCAGATTCCTGCTGAAGCTCATCGGTGCAAACCAGGGTGCAGGATTCACACAGTTCATAAACAATGTCAGCGGAATCTTCATGGCGCCATTCAGGTTCGTACTCCCGGCACCTTCGGTAGCGGGAAGCGTCTTCGAATGGAGCACGCTTCTTGCCATGCTCGTGTATTGGGTTCTCGCATGGGGAATCATTCGACTGATCGTGATGGGCAAGCCGGTGTCACAGGTCGAGGCTCATACAAAGCTTCAGAATCAGGATATTGAGTAGCCTCGGCTGCTATTTTGTCCATCCGACAAGCTTCCTGAGAGCTCCTTCAAGGTGAGAGGTCGTGCTTTCGTCGATGAGTTCGCCTGATGCGTCAAACTTCTCGTGAGCTGTCCCGACGTAGATTTCCGGCTGACCAATGACCTTGGCATCAAGATAGAGCATGATCTGCTTGAGATGGCTCTGGGCAACTGCCGTTGCAATCGGTCCCATGCTTGCTCCCATGACAAGCGTAGGCTTTCCGGCAAATGAATTCTGTCCGTACGGTCGAGACATCCAGTCGATGGCATTCTTGAGGACTCCGGGAACAGAGCGGTTGTACTCTGGCGTTGCGATGATGACGCCGTCGGCGGCTGCGATCTTGTCCTTCATGGCTTGCGCTGCTTCGGGAAATCCGGCAGCCTCGACATCCTGGTCGAAAAGGGGAAGGGAAGAGATGTCGAGAATCTCAATGGCGAGGTCATGCTCGGCACCCTTTGAGGAAAGCGAGCTTCCGATTTTCTGTGCCGCACTGATCAGGCTTGAGTTATACGAGCCTTTCCTAAGGCTCCCGGCAATTGCTACAATGTTTTTTGTCATGGTATGTAAATTATGTTCAACGCTGGTTTGATATGCGTTGGCTGATAGGTACTTGATGATATATCTATTACTTTACTTTGTAAAGCAATAGTGCTAGATTTGAAACATATGAAAACAGAAGGTGAAAATTGTCTAGGTCCGTGTCCGGTGGAAAAAGTTGCTGATCTTATAGGCGACTGCACGAGCATGCTGATCATCAGGGATCTGCTCACGGGGCCAAAGCGTTTTGGCGAAATCACCATGTCATCGGGTGGGGCAAGCACGAGGACGGTCACGGCCAAGCTCAAGCATTTGGAGGCATGTGGAATCGTCCTGCGGCAGTCATTTTGCGAGAAGCCTCCTCGGGTCGAGTACTCGTTGACGGAAAAGGGCAAAGGACTGAAGGCAGTCATCGATTCGATGCGCACATTCGCGGAACGTCATTTGGCAGAAGTTTGATCGACGAGCATCATCTGGTGCGTGATATACTACGTAATATGAAAAATGAAACAGCATTTTCGGTCGGCAAGCGGGACATGTATTTCATTCTTGGCCTTGTCATACTTATTTCTGGCTTGGCCGGCTACAACGAATATCGGTCGGCCAAGCTCAAGGAAAGCATCCAGCAGGTTGCACTGTTGCAGACGAAGCTTTTTGAGGCATTTGCATCAAGCACTGAGAGCACCATCGAAGATGTGAATGCGCGGATCAATAACCTGACAAATGAGAGCGTTGCCTTGAGCGGTGCGATTCAAAGCACGCAGAACAGGAACGAAGTCGTTGCCGAGCAGATCGGCCGAGTCTCTGGGACTGTCGGATCGCTCGACAAGCTGAGCAAAACAGATCCTCAGCTACTGCAGAAATATTCAAAAGTTTATTTTTTGAACGAGCATTATACGCCAAGCGCATTGGAGACTGTTCCTGCAGAATTTTCATACAATAAGAATACGAAGTATCAGGTCCATGCAAAGATGTACCCGTACCTAAACAGCATGCTCAATGATGCCAAAACCACCGGGTTGTCGCTTCAGGTGATTTCGGCATTCAGGTCCTACGGCACGCAGGCGGCTCTCAAGTCGAGCTACAAGGTGACATATGGAGCCGGGACCGCAAACCAATTCTCGGCAGACCAAGGATATTCTGAGCATCAGCTTGGTACGACGCTTGACTTCACCACTCCAACTGTCGGAGCTTCATATGAAGGATTTGATGCCACTCCGGAATTCGCATGGCTCACTGCCAATGCATACAAGTATGGATTCGTGCTCTCATACCCAAAGAATAACAAGTACTACATGTACGAGCCGTGGCATTGGAGGTATGTCGGAAAAGACCTTGCGCTGAAGCTTCACACTGAAGGGAAGTATTTCTATGATCTCGAGCAGCGAGTCATCGACAACTACCTTCTTCTTATTTTTGAATAGGAGAGGCAAAGGTTCGCGCATGTATCGTGGATATTTAAAATGAAAAGAGACATCGCATAGGCGATGTCTCTGTTTTTGCCCCCCCCCTTTTTTTTCGCTCCGTTCACAGGAGTTCCGCAAAGTCTTTCAGATCTTTTTGCTTGAGCTCGCCCTTCCGGTGCCTTGGTTTGGTGTTTTTCTGAGATGCAATGTGCAACTGACTGCATGGTGCAATAAAAAACTAATTAAGTCAATCTTATGTTTGGGTAAGGAAGGTCATGAAGAGGCGTCATATAGAGTGTCATGAAAACGAATACATTTTTGAGCATGTTTCTTGTACTTGGACTCGCCCTCGCGGTGATTGTCCAGGCTGTGCCAGCTCAGGCGCAGACATTTACTCAGGTAGGTTCGCAAACGCAGGTAGGGGCCGCTTCCACAAGCTTTCCGGCCTGCATTCATATTACAAACGGCCTGTTTCTTGGGGCTTCTGACAAATTCATGTCCGGAGGCAATGTGATGCGGCTTCAAAACTTTTTAATATCCAATGGATACCTTTCATCGGGCAATGCAACAGGGTTCTTCGGTCCGCTGACATTCTCTGCGGTAGCGAAGTTTCAGAGGGCGAATGGCGTGTCAGCAATTGGGCTCGTAGGTCCTCAGACAAGAGCGAAGATCCTCGCGGTATCTTGCGGTGCGCCGATTCCTCCGGTCGTGAATCCTGGAAATCCTCAGTTTGGAGTGCCTACCGTGACCTCGGTGTCTCCGGCCTCTGGACCGATCGGCACGACGGTCACAGTGTACGGTTCTGGCTTTGGTGCAAATACGACAGTGAACTTCGGCGGCTCATTCGGACCTAATGTCCGAGTCATTAACTCGGGAACGCTCACGTTCACCGTGCCTTCGCAGCTTCTTCCAGCATGTGCTTATGGAAATATCGTATGCCTCATCGGCGGATCTCCTGTGACACAGGGAAGCTATCAAGTATCGGTTAAGAATTCGGTTGGAACAAGCAATAGCGTCGCGTATTGGGTTACGAACGGGGGAGGGAATCCGATCAATCCCGGAACGGGAGCTCCCGTGATTAGCGGCATCGATAGCCCTTCATCACTCTCGGTCGGCCAATCTGGAACATGGACCGTTCGGGCATCTGACGCCTTCGGTGGAAATGGGAATCTGAGCTATCGAGTTGTTTGGGGAGACGAGCACCTATACGGACAGGCGGCATCCGCGGCACAGATGAGCACGGCATTTGTTCAGTCGGCAACATTTACGCATGCATATCCTCAGGCGGGAACTTACACTCCGCGATTCTATGTCAGAAGCTCAAACGGCATGACGGCAGAAGTTTCTGCGACTGTGAATGTATCGGGACAGACACAGGTTCAGGCTCCGCGGATCTCATACATTTCTCCGACATCAGGTGGATATAACCAGCAGATTACGATCGTGGGAAGCGGATTCGACAGATACAGCAACCATATCAACTATGCAGGGGTTTCCCGAGTGGCCATGAATGTACCATCGGTTGACGGAACGACACTCTCGTTTACGGTTCCTGCAACGCCTTGTGCACCGGACATGATCTGTGCGCAGGTCGTCCTTAATCCGGGAACATATCCGATCAGCGTTACGAATTCCAAAGGAACGAGCAATAGCGTAAGCTATACGCTTAATCCAAATGTTCAGCAGCCTGTCAATCAGACTGTGAGTGCTGCCATCGGTCAGACGGCATATGTCGGAAATGGATTCCAGATTCGACCGCTCAGGATTGTCGAAGACAGCCGATGTCCTTCAGGGGTCTACTGCTTCCAGGCTGGAAAGGTAGTCGTTGAGACGCAGCTTCAGAGCCTCGACATGCTTCAGAACAGCAATATATCTTTCGGAGCTTCTGATGGCATGACTACCGCAACAATCGACGGATACACTGTGCGGATCGTCAGCGTTGCTCCTCAGGCACGACAGGGAGGAGTCGGGTCAAATGAATACTGGATCACCTATCAGGTTACAAGATAGGGTGCCGGTTCGTTCGGCTACACAGAAGGCATGCCGCAGGGCATGCTTTTTGTTATACTTCTATCATTATGAAAAAGAGTTTGTATTTTGGTTGGGACGTAGTGGCATTGCTCGCATTTACGCTGGTGAACGTTGCTGGACTGTATTACTTCAGGAATGAGCTGGATCTGGCTCTTTCGAACTTGAGCTGGATGACTCTTTTGGTTCTCGGGCTTGGAGTGTATCGGCTGACGGACATTATCGTATACGAGAAAGTCACCCAGCCAATCCGATTCCTGTTCATCGGAAAGGCTTTTGCTGAAGAGGGCAAAGAGGTGCATGTCTCGAAAAGAGGATTGCAGGCATTTTTCCACCAACTCTTCTCATGCAATTCTTGCATGGGCGTATGGGTCGCCGCACTTGTCGTTTACCTGTACATATTGTTTCCAACGCCGACCTTCGTGGCGATGATTATTTTTGCCCTCACCGCGCTCGAGAGGCTTTTCTCGAAGGTATATAGTTTTTTGGAAAAGAAAGCCCAATAGGAATGAAGAAGTTTCAAAATCCTTCCGAAGCAAAGACATTCACCGACATTCCAAATGTCGGCATGAAGGTGGCTGAAAGATTTCAGGAACTGGGCCTAAGCAAGCCTGAACAGCTGAAGGGAAAGGACGCATTCAAGCTGTACCAAAAACTCAATGCGCTGAAAGGGGAGCGTGCAGACCCATGCCTTCTTGATACATTCATCGCAGCCGTTGATTTCATGAACGGTGGCAATCCAAAGCCTTGGTGGTTCTATACAAAAGAGCGAAAGAGAAAGCACCCGAACCTTTAGCCTGCTGGAAGTATTCACAAAATTGCTTATATATGGTATTAAGTGATTGGGTTGCTGTCGGGCACCTGAAACGTAGAGTGCCCGACAGCCTGAAGTTGTCGTGCATGGAGCCTGAAGTTCCCGTTAACTCGTTCTGAACTCATTGCCGAAGACCGACATCTTCATTTCCAGTACATATGAAAACAAGAAGATACATGGATGATAGTTTGAGATATCAACTCGAGGGTGTTCTTGGCCTCCTGTGCCAAGGCCAACTGCCTGAGACGGTTCCTGACTTTTGCCAGGCACGAAAAGACAATGAAAGATCTGCTCGGTATTTGGGCTTTGCGTTCGCATTCTTTATTGCCACTTTAATGTCGGCGTTAGCGGTCGCAGTTCCGGTTCTCGGGGCGATTCAAGACGGGTTTACCCCGTTCGGAAACAAAATGATCATCTACGGATGTGCCGGATCCGGCCTGTTCATCGGACCTGCGATCTGGTCTCTTCTGAAAAGCCACAAGTTTTCGCTTAAGGCAGAAAAAAATGGCTGGAAGAAGTTTTCGGAATGCCTGTCGTTGCTGTATGCAGCTGCCGACGTTGATCATTCGGTCGTCGCGAAGATTCCGTCTTCGCCGGAAGCCCTTGTCTCGAAGATTCAGGAGCGTGTGGATTCATACGTCAGTGTCATAACTGAACTCGAATCTGGTCGCTCGAAAGAAAGTGTCCTTGAGTCCGAACCTGCTCAGGATGAGCGGGTAGCCTTGCGCCATCTCGTTCGCCTGGTCGCGGCTCTCAAGTTGATGGGTACGGGCGAGTGGGCGTTCATGCTTGAGAGTGGGCCTGATGACGAAGCGACCAATGTTCGAGCAAAAATCCTGTATCGGGAACTGTTCGAGAGGGCCAAGAAGGGACTCGTCCTCGCCGCGGCTTAAAATTCGGGATGCTTCAGTTCGGGCTCCTGGGAAAGCCTTTTGTTTCCATAAACATAAGTAGTTCTCTGCATTTGCAAACCAAAAGCCACCGTCCCAGCGGTGGCTTTTTCACTGCTCCGGTATTTGCCAGGCTGCAAAGCCGGCGAAATCGGACTAGTTAAGGTATGAAGACTTGATCCTGTACTTTCCGGCTCCGCACTTCGCGATGATTGCGAGGGCGACGAAGAAGACTGCTGGTATTGCATACATTGCCGGTCCTCCTGCGTATGAGTAATACACCGCTCCGGCCATGATGATCATCATGAGAGGGGCGATAAGTCGGGTCCAGAGACCTGCCATAAGAAGGAGCCCGAGGAGCATCTCTCCGTATGATACGAGAAGCGTGAGTACGGGGTGGACGTTCATTGCATCGAACATGGCAATCGTTCCGCTGATGTCAGCGACCTTGAGCCATCCTGCGAACATGAACATTCCTCCAATGATAATTCGTGCGATAAGAAGGGCGATGTTTGTGCCTTTTCCGTAAATTTTATTATTCATGATTCCTTCATAATATCATGAGCTTCTATGCCGTGCATATCAGTAATGCAATCATCGATCGGTTTGCTACAATGAGCAGCATATGGACAAGAAAATTAGGAAAATAGACGCGGAGATCATTCATTTTTTCAGATATATCTCTGAGCCCGTCGCGAGAGTCGGACTTTTCGTCTGTTTTTTCTGGTTTGGAGCGCTCAAGGTTTTCGATCTGAGTCCTGCATCGCCTTTGGTTGAATCACTGTTCAACCGAACTGTGCCATTCATGACATTCCCGGTGTTTATGGTTCTTTTTGGCGTATACGAAATGGTCATCGGCCTGATGTTTCTGTTCAAGGGTTATGAAAGGGAGGTGATACCGCTTCTGTTTGCCCATATGGTAACAACCTTCATGCCTCTATTGCTGCTTCCCGAGACAACGTGGGTCAGCTTCATGGTCCCAAGTCTCGAAGGGCAGTATATTTTGAAGAATTTTGTCATTATCGCCGCGGCGGTTGGAGTTGCCGCCCACTTGCATCCTTTGCCAAGAAGAGTACATAAGGCAAGGTAAGAAAAAAACGCCCTAGAAAATGAGGGCGTTTTAAGTTCATGGGTCCTACGCCTTCGCGGCCTCCTTTGCCCGCTTCTCCTGGCACCTTGGGCATCTGCAGCCCATCGGCTTGAGGTGGGCGTCAAAATACTCCTTTCCGTAGTCATAGCAGATTTCCTCGGATGCGTTGATTTTCTTTATTGAAAATATGAACGCTCGAGACTTGTGGATGGCGATTTCTGCATTGGGTCGGCATGAATGGTTGATGTAGCGGGCGGTATTTGAACGTGCCTGTCCGTCGATGGTCTTCCGTGAGTTGATCTCGAAGAGGTACTTGCTTCGGCTCGTATACTCTTCCTCGCCTTTGATGACGCGGCCGACATACTCGATTATGCATGCGCCTTTGGGTATGTCGGCCGCGGCGAACAGTCCCAATCCGGCTGATGATTTCTTGACTGCAACTGACTTCTTGTCGATCGGTTCGTATGTCCTTCTCATGTGATTCTGGTTTCGGTATGCCCGTAATTATTCTTGCGTAATTGGCTACAGTATATGACGACCTTGCCTGGAATACAAAACTTTCTGCTATCATTGATTCATGCTCGGATTGAACAAGGAAGAACTCAGGACTTTCAAGCGCCTCTCGACGCCGGTCAAGATTCAGGACTTTCTCGATTCGCTCGCCATCAATTGGGAGAAGGAGGGGGAGACCAACCTGTCGCCTCGGCGCGTTCTGCGTGAGCGAAAGGCACACTGCATAGAAGGAGGCCTGCTGGCCGCCGTTGCTTTATGGATCAATGGCGAGAAGCCATTGATCATCGAGCTCAAGACGCCGGGCGAAGCCGGTCACATAGTCACGCTTTACAAGAGAAACGGATACTGGGGCGCCATCAGCAAGACGAATCATAATGCGCTTCGTTTCAGGGACCCTGTATACAAGACCGTCCGAGAACTCGTGATGTCCTATTTTCACGAATGCACGAACGACCAGACGGGGAAGAAAGTCCTTCGAAGCTATTCAGGTCCGTTCAATGTGAAGAAATGGGGTATGAAGTGGATCACTTCTGAAGGCGATCTGTACTACATCGCTGAGGAGATCTTTGACGCTCCTTCGCATGAGCTTTTTCCAAGAATCAATGAGAAGCTGATCCGCCCGGCCGACAAGTTCGAACGAAGAGTCGGGCGGATCATCGAATGGGACAGGGAAGACGTAGGCACATGATGTCATGCGTCGCTAGATGACATTGGGTGGCAATTAGAATTGGTGCGTGATACACTTTTTATATGAGAAATACAGCAATCATCGTCTTTGTTATGGCCGTTATTATCGGCTTTGCGGTCACTTATACAACCAAGTACAAGCCTGCACGGGAACAGCTTCCGAATCCGGAAATTCCATCAGTTCCTGAGACACCGGTCGCTACAAGCACCGCTACGAGTACTTCGCCTGCGACTTCGACAACCTCTGGGCCTGTCGGAGAGGAGACGCTTATCGTCGCTACTTCACCGGCTCGAGACTCGCTCGTGAAAAGCCCTCTCAAGATAGAAGGCCGGGCTCGAGGAAACTGGTACTTCGAAGCATCATTCCCTGCACGGCTCTTCGATGCAAACGGGACGCAGCTCGCAGTTGTTGCTGTCCAGGCAAAAGGGGATTGGATGACAACTGAATTCGTCGATTTTTCAGGAACGCTTGTCTTTGCGAATCCTACGACTGAGACAGGGACGCTTGTTCTCGAAAAAGACAATCCGTCAGGTCTTCCGGAGTTCGACAAGTCGATCTCGATTCCAGTCCGGTTCAAATAATATATGGCTCTCGCATACATTCTCTCGCTCATAATCGCATCAACTTCTCTTCTCGGGCTCCTGTTCGGCAAGAGGGTCGAAGGATTCGTGTCTCGGTACTCCGCTCCCGTCATCGGGGTCTCGGTCGGCATTCTCTCCGTTACCGTCTTTCATCTCGGATTTGAAGCTTTTGAGGAATCGGAGCTTGTCTGGTATACGCTTGCGGCTCTTCTATTCGGTTTTGCATTCGCGGAACTTCTGCATCGATTCTCACACGAGACTCATTGCCATCATGGTCATGAGGAGCATGCGCATGAAGAAAATCCGGGCGAAGCCCATGCATGTGCCGAGCCCGTTCTGCACCATCATGGCTTGGGCGAGAGTCTTGCTCATGATGTGCATGCACATGGATCGGAAGGAAAATCTTCAGCGAACAGGGTTTTGGCAAAAGTGGTCGCAGGGGATTCGGTACATAACCTTGTGGACGGATTCACGCTGGCTGCAGTCGCGGCTGCATACCCGTTTGCCGCTATTCCATTGGCATTCAGCATGTTCCTTCATGAATCCATTCAGGAAGTGGCTGAGTTTCTCGTGCTTAAGGAAGCGGGCGTTTCTCGGAGAAAGGCGGTTTTCTATAACGTGCTGAGCGGTCTCAGCATCGTGCTCGGAGTCTTCCTGGGATTCTCGCTGTCATTCGTCCAGGAGATCGTGCCGTATCTTGCCGGATTCTCAGCAGGAATCCTCCTGCATTTCATGCTGTACGACGGGCTTTCCATCCTGTTCCGTCCAACAGGAAAGGCTGCGGTCTTTTTCAAGAACTGCGCGTACATGCTAGTCGGATGCGGTATCGGATATCTTCTTCTGGAGGCTTTCTCGACGCACATGCATCATTAGGCTCGGGGCTGCACTGTCATTTTGAAATGCCCGAGAAATTCCCTGTTCCCAGAGCCTCCTTCGATGGGGCTTTCTGTTGTCTGGACGAGTTGGAATCCCGATTCTGCGGCCGATGATGCGACTGTTGCGATGGTTGCTTTCGCATCTGCTTCGCCTTTGACGATGCCGCTCTTGTTGAGCTTGCCTTTGCTTACCTCGAACTGCGGCTTTATGAGCGCGATGACATCGACGGGCTGGGCGCCATCTCTCGCTGTGAACCGCGAGAGATGTGGAAAAATATACCCGAGCGAGATGAAGGAGACATCAATTACAACCAAAGACGCTTTCGGAACAATGCTTGGAAGTTCGCGGATATCTGTTTCTTCGAGAGAGATCACACGCGGGTCTTTCCTGAGAGCCTGCGCAAGTTGGTCCTTGCCCACATCCACTGCGTGAACGGTCTCTGCACCATGCTTAAGAAGGACCTCCGTGAAGCCCCCTGTCGATGAACCTATGTCGAGAGCATTTCTGCCTTGAGCTGATATATTGAATTTCTGCAGCGCCTCTTCCAGCTTGTATGCGCCGCGGCCAACGTACTGTTCAACCTTGATCTCTATGAGTGCGGGATCAATGGTTTCTTCATACTCCTTTGAGGCCTTCTTGACCTGTACCGAGTTAACATAAACATGGCCCCGGTCTATGAGGTCCCGGGCCTCTGATCTGCTACGAGCCAGGTTGAGTTTTGGAAGCAATGTGTCCAGTCTTATTTTCATTGGATTGGCGGCGTCCTGCCGATTTCGCTGTAACTATTTCCCATCCGCAGTCTGAAGTCAAGGCGGGTGCAGTTTCGCTGTGCTGACCTTATTCTAAGCCACCCTGCAGGATGAACTTTCTTCATAATTTTCGTTGTGCTTTGGGGCAGCGGGAGTACAATATGTATGTCGGGTAGGTTTATAAGTTCAACAAACAAATAGCATGAATATCATCATCAAGGGGGTACACATGGAAATGACGGAGGCAATCAGGTCTTATGTCCACAAGAAGCTTGAGCCAGTTAAGAAATTCATTGATGAAGGGTCGAAAATTGAAGTTGATCTGGGAAAAACCACCAATCACCACAGGAACGGAGACGTATTCCGTGCGGAATACAATGTGTTCATAGACGGAAACATCACCAGGGTTGAGGCCATTGCCGAGGACCTGTATTCCGCAATAGATATCGCGCAGACGGATCTTCTCGATGCGCTTTCAACAAGAAAGGACAAAAAGCAGACTCTTTGGAAAAAAGGAGCGCATAAAATCAAGGCGTTCATCAGGGGCGTCTCGAAGCGAAAGAGGAAGTAAGAGGCCGTGACATGTGACAGCTTCTGTCGCAGTCAGGGGAATTGCGGTTAAAAAAGAGGGCGATGGGCCCTCTTTTTTGTTCAAACCGTCGAGTCTAGTTTTTTATGTAGTTTGCGAATTCCTTCCAGCTCATTTCGCTTTTTCCTTCCGGAACAACTCGAAGTATTTCAAAGGATGCCGGCGCTGTGCCCGTGGCTTCATTCCATGCGGCGGACCGCACTTTCACACGAATGTCCGCATCTTTGTGCCGAGCAAAAAAGAAAAGTCCGGGCCAGGAGGAGAGGGCCTGATATTTTAAATATATCTGGTAGCCCGCAGGTCCGGGTATCTTGCTTGAGTCCGGTCCGATTGGCCCGGCTTCGTCCGCATCTTCGTTTGTGGCAAGCTTGATGAATCCGTCTTCTTTCTGGATCTTTTTCGTGAACGTTGCCGCAGAATGATCCTGCTCGAACGGAATGAGCTCGCCGCTCACATATGGAGGCAGAGCTTCGGCAAGGATGTCTGCGCCTTTGATCGCTAGCGTCTTCTCAAGATCAAGAATATTCATCGGCCAAGGATCCATATTCTCTTCCCATTGGGCGACAATCGGTCCGTGGTCCATTTCCTTGTCCATCTTTATGATGGTAACTCCGGTATGCTGCATGTCCTCAAGGATGGAAGACTGAAGCGGCGTTGCCCCTCGAAGCTTCGGCAAGAGGGAAGGGTGGACGTTCAGGGCTCCGTGAGCAGGGATGTCCAGGACACTCTGGGGAATGATCTTTCCGTATGATGCCACAATGAAAATGTCGAGGCTTGTTTCGGGCAGGCTTGCGCTGATTTCCTTGAGCGCGGCAACGGCCTCTGCATTCAGTTTTTCAAACTGAATGCAATGAATGCCGCGCTCTGCCGCCCAAACTTTAACGGGAGGGGGAGTCATGAGCATCTTTCTTCCTGCCGGCCTGTCCGGGACCGTGACAATGACATCAGGAGTCATGCCTCGCTCTATGAGCCGGTCGAGAACATGTATTGAAAATGCGGATGTGCCGAAAAAGATCATTTGAGGTTTGGTTTTTTGCTATTTCGTCTTTCGCGACGCTCTCTTTGCCGGCGCATGCGCCTCCCTGTGTCCTGCCTCGTCGGTGACGGGGTGAGTGTCTTTCGGATCGATATGCTCAAGGTCTTTGGCCTTGTCGATGAAGAGTGTGCCGTTAAGGTGGTCAACTTCGTGCTGAAAGATATGTGCAAGAAGGCCGCTGGCTCCTCGCTCGCTGATCTGGGCTCGTTCGTCATATGCCCGGAGCGATACCTTCGTTGACCTTTTCACCTTTCCGTAAATCCAACGAACTGAAAGGCATCCTTCGCCCTCCATCCATCTCTTTTCCTTTGACTCGTTCGTGATGACCGGGTTGATGAATACGGCATCAGTACCGTCCTCGCCGAACACCTTTTTTGAAACAATGAAGATCCGCTTGGAGACGCCGACTTGCGGAGCCGCAAGTCCGATGCCGTCGTTCTGAAGGGCGAGGACCTTTTTCATATGTAAGATAAGGCTCTGGATTTCCTCAGAGCCTATCTGATCTACGGGGACTTCCTCGGCTACGGCCCTAAGGGCGGGATGGCCGTCGCTTACGATTTCGGCAGTGGCACCCATAGGGTATGTTTTGTCAGCTTTTTTTGAAGTTGGCATTGGTTTTGAATATACAATACGTATTATACCAGACGTTGCAAGCTACAGGAGGCTTTCTGGATTTACGCGGATCTGAAACTCCGGAGGAAGGCTTCTGAGAAGATGAGAGAGCTGGGCATGCGGCCAGTCCCCGGGTTTGAGCGTTATGAGAAGGTGTAGCATGGCTCTGCCTTTCTGGGTCGGCACGAATGCAGGGAATATGAGAGTTGAAAATGACCCTTTGTCCTTCTCCTCAAGCTTGTCGAGTCGCTCTTTCAGGATCTTCATGAGATCAGTCGCTTTTTCCTTGGTCTCTTCGACTGTGACTTTCACATGCGTTGCGAATGGGGGGTAGTTTACCTGCTGCCGCATTTCAAGCTCGTCCTTGTAGAATTGGGAAAGATTTCCCGATGTAAAATGGGAAAGGATCTCGGCATTCTCTGACCTTGTCTGTATCAGCATGTATGCCGTCGTCTTATCGAGGATTCGCAGGAGAAGCTGGATGATCCGCTCGTGGATCCTGAAGTCAGGGATCGAGAAGAGGGAATCAAGCGAGGCGATAGCCGAGTACTTGAGTTCTGGGAGGAAAGCGAGCGCCGTCTCCGTTCCTACAAGGACGGCGCCCTTGGCATTTGAAAAATCCTTTATGATGTCTCGCGCCTGCTTGTCCGTCTTCACTGAGTCTCGGTCTATGGTGAAGACTTCCTTTTCTGGAAATAGTTTCTTGACTTCAGCTGCTACCGTATCGATGCCTATGCCGAGCGTGGTCAGCTTCCAGCTGCCGCATTTCTTGCAGGTCTCAAGCGCGCCTCGCTGCGTTCCACAATGGTGACATAGGAAATATCGTTCCTGGCCCTCCTTGGCTTTCTTGTTCTCATGGAGCACGACAGGCGCTCCGCATTCATGGCATTCGACGGTCTGGCTGCAATGGCCACAGACAGTCTGGGGAGAAAGCCCGCGTCTCGCGCTGAAGATGAACATGTTGTCGCCTTTCTTGCCTGCATAGTCGATCATTGATACAAGCTCTTCGCTCATGAGCTTGAACTCCGTCTTGTCAGTCGCGTCAGGGTTCTTGGCGTCAGGTCCGGGCTTCTTGGGGTTGGTGTTTACGACGAGCACATCTGCCGTTTTTTCGATCCGGTACGAGACGGGGAAGAAGTCGGCGAGTTCGCCGGTCTCCCTTCTGAACAAGGTCTCAATCCGAAGCATGCTGTCTCCGAGGATGAGCCGGATCCCGAGCTGCTTCGCATAGCACTCGATGTAATCACGGAAATCGATGAACGGAGCTCGCATTGTTGCATAGCCCCTTGATGACTCTTTCTCGATGATGATGGTGCTGATATCGGTCCGGGGAACACAGGCAAAGAGCGGCGTCGTCACTATGAGGAGCGGATGCTCGTCTGTCGACGCCGCTTCCCAAATCTCAAGCTGCTTCTTCCGCGAGAGCTTTCCGTGAATGACGACCGCATAGTCGTCTATGCCACGCTTGAGCGACTGGTACAGCTCTTCTGCGCTGGCAACTGTTGGCGCGACGATGATTACTGTTTTCTTCCGCGCGAATTCTTCTCGCACTATGCTTTTGTATGTGCTCAGCCTGTCCTGAAAATTTGTCTGGTATACGACGATATCGGCGACGGCTTTCAAGGCCCCTTCGTCATCGTCAGCTTCCTCATCATTCTCATCGGTTCCGTCATCTTTCCCGTTTCTTTTCTTTGTCTGCCCCTTCTTTTTTTCATCGATCTTCACACCGGCCTTTGACTCAAACGCGACATCCGGAATGCATGCCTTAAGCGTCGTTCCGAGGGCGGAGACGTACAGTTCCGACATCTGGACGCAGGCCATAACGCATTCAGGAAGGACCGCCTGCGTCTCTGACTTCTTTTCTATTTTCTTCGTGACAAATGAAGCCTGCTTGATGTTCGCTTTGGCATGGCTCGCATGCGACACCGATCCTACAAGTGCCGGAATGCCTTTGCCCCGGAGCGGGACCTCTATGATCGAGCCCGGCTTGAAAGAGTGAGAGCTCCAATACGTAAGCTCCTCCTTGAATGCCCGACGCACGATCGGATAGACGGTCACGATGTTCATGGCTCTTTTATAGCATTATTTTCCCAGATTCAGTGCGGCTCGGCATATTGACTGGACCCTCACTCTGTTTTGCCGTATTTTTTCGTTTTGTTTGTTATGTAGTACTATGTGGGGCATGGGATTTTTCTCCAAAAAACTCGGCATCGACCTCGGAACTGCCAACACTCTTGTTTTCGCTCCGGGAAGGGGGCTCGTGCTCAATGAGCCGTCAGTGGTTGCCGTTTCTGAGCAGGACAACCGCATTCTCGCTGTAGGTCTCGATGCGAAAGACATGATCGGAAAGACACCTGACAGCATCATCGCGTATCGTCCGATGAAAGACGGAGTTATTGCCGACTATCGAGTGACTGAAGCGATGCTCCGATACTTCATCAATAAGGCTCTTGGAAAATGGAATATCTGGAAGCCTGAAGTCATGGTGTCCGTTCCGGCTGGCGTAACTTCGACTGAAAGGCGGGCCGTTATCGAGGCGGCCATCAAGGCCGGCGCTAAAAATGCCTACGTAGTGAAGGAGCCTATCCTTGCAGCGATTGGCGCCGGCATCTCCATCCAGGAGGCTGTAGGGCATATGATCGTCGATATCGGCGGAGGAACGACTGACGTTGCCGTGATCTCGCTCGGAGGTATCGTTGCTTGCACTTCGGTCAAATGTGCGGGGAACAGGATCGACGCAGCCATTACGGACTATATAAAGAAGACGTACAACCTTGCCATCGGAGACAAGACCGCCGAGGAAATCAAGATCCATGTCGGATCGGCTGTTCCTGTCGAAGAGGAGCTTTCAATGACTATCAAGGGTCGAGACTTTCTCACGGGTCTTCCTCGAGCCGTCGATATCAAGACCAATGAGATCGTGAAGGCAATCTCAAAGGAACTTCGAGACATGATCAAGGCCATCAAGGACGTGCTCCAGGAGACTCCGCCCGAACTTGCCGCAGACATTATCGACAACGGTATCACCATGACCGGTGGGTCTTCGCAGCTTCGGAATCTTCCTGAGCTTGTTTTCAGAAGGACTGGCGTGAAGGCGGTCCTTGCTGACGATGCGCTTTACTGCGTAGCGAAGGGGACTGGAATCGCATTGAACCATCTCGATACGTACAAGAAGACCATCATCGCGAAGCGATAATATGTCCGCACAATTTTCAATACAAAATAAGGAAAGTCTCCATCATGCATATGTGCTTGAGGGCAGCTTTGCTTCGGCGCTGCCTGTGCTCGAGCGAATCCTCGGTGACCTGTTCGGATTGAGCATGTCTCATCCGGACGTATTCGTGCATCAGACGGCGGCCTTCGGCGTAGAGGATGCGGCATTGGTCGTCGAGAAGAATAGCCGAAGGCCGTCTGCCGGAAGCAATAAATTCATCATCGTGTCGCTGGCAGGCATTTCGCATCAGGCGCAGAACAGCCTTCTCAAGACGCTTGAGGAGCCGGCGGTCGGGACCCATATTTTCATAATCGCCCCGACCGCCTCCATCTTCCTGCCGACTGTCAGGTCTCGGGTCCATGTCGTCTCTCTCGGCCGGTCTGCATCGCAGGCAGATTCAGAAGTGTCAGCGAATGCCACGGGATCAGATCCAGAGTCTTTGGAGTCTCTCTACGCTGAAGAGTTTGTTGCATCGAACCACCCTGAGAGGCTTGAAATCGTAAAGAAGGTGCTCGCTGAAAAAGAAAAAGAGCGGGCGACCGACGCTGACATCGTTGTCCTTGTGCGAGGCATCGAAAAAAGAACTCACGCTCTCATGGAAAAACAGAAGCTCTCTCCTGAAGCGAGGGCGGATGCGTTGAAAGCGTTGGTTCGGGCAAGCGAATATATCTATGATTCGTCGTCCTCAAAGAAACTCCTACTGGAATACATCGCGCTCGCTTTGCCAATATTTAAATAATGTATTGACTGGGGATATACTGTCGGACGGAACTATGACAGATCCACTTACCCAGCGCTTGGCGCTATCGAACAGAAGAAAAATGCATGGCGGAATAGAGGAACCTGATCCGAGAGATACATACGTACGTCCCGGCAGTTCGGTTCACATTATCCGCCCAGACGATGGGACAGAAGGTAAGAAAGGGGGAAAGAAAAAAGGCGATAAAAAGAAAAAATAACTAACGGTCATTTTCAGGTGGCGAAAGCCAAACTACAGCGCCCAGCCAGGTTACGGCTGGGTGTTTTTTAATTTCCGTATGCTACAATGACGGCCATATGGCATACAATTTTTCAAAATTCAATCAGAAAATAAAAGAAACTCAGGACTGGTACGCAAGGGAACTTTCGTCCATCAGGACAGGACGAGCCTCAACGTCATTCCTTGACCCTGTACGGGTGGATTCATACGGATCGGAAATGCCGATCACGTCCCTTGCAACAGTCTCTGCGGAAGATGCGAAGACGGTCCGGATTTCTCCATGGGATAATAGCCAGACACAGGCCATCGAGAAGGCCATCAATATCGCGAACCTCGGCGTGAGCGTTGTCGTGGACGGCTCAGGCCTCCGAGTCATTTTCCCTGAACTTACAGGAGAGCGACGGCTGCAGCTTGTTAAGGTCGCGAAGGAGAAGCTTGAGGATGCTCGTGTTGCGCTGCGACGGGAGCGAGGCGATGTCTCAGACGACCTGAACTCAAAGAAGAAAGATGGGGAGATGAGCGAGGACGATGTCGTTCGGGCAAAGGCCGAGATGGAAAAGCTCGTCCAGGAAGGCGGACGAAAGCTCGAGGAACTCTTCGAAAAGAAAGAGAAGGAGATCGCGGGATAGTCGGCTGCCTTCGGGCAGGAATTTTCACTTAACAAACAACCAAACAGAGCATGTCTACAACAATTATTTTCCTGCTGGTCCTTACGGTCTTGGTATTCGTTCATGAGCTCGGGCATTTCCTTGCCGCGCGTCTCTTCAAGATTCGGGTAGACGAATTCGCCATCGGTTTTCCTCCGAGAGTTGCCAGCTGGATGTGGGGCAAGACTCGGTATGCAATCAATCTTTTGCCGCTTGGCGGATATGTGAAGATTTACGGCGAGAATCCCGACGATGAGCGGACTTCGGACAGCATTCTCTCAAAGCCGCGATGGCAGCAGGCAATTGTTCTTGTCGCTGGCGTTACATTCAATGTCGTATTCGCATGGATACTGCTTTCTCTTGCACTTATGCTTGGAAGCAGAGTTTCGACGGCCGCATTGCCTCCGGAACTCATTAAAGACCCCGCTCTAACTGTGGTCATGGTCTCCCCTGGAAGCCCGGCTGATCTTGCTGGTTTAAAGGCTGGTGACGAGATCTTGTCAATCACTAACTCACAGCAGTCCCTTGCAACCTCGAGCCTTACGGTCGAGGGCGTTCAGCAGATCATCTCTTCTGCAGAAGTGACTGTAGACATGACGGCACGGCAGAAAGCGAGCACGACCGAAGGGTACATGGTGCGAGCCTTTGATATGACGCCTGTAGAGGGGATTTCTCCTGGAAAGAAGGCCATCGGAATTTCCATGGACAATATCGGCGAGGCGAAGGCTCCATTCTTTAAGGCATTCTACTATGGAGCGCAGCAGACATATTATCTGACCATAAACGTAGCGACAGGGCTTGCCGATTTCCTCAAGAGCGTAGTCATGGGCAATGCGAGCCTCAAGCAGGTAAGCGGACCTGTGGGCATCGCGGGAGCAGTAGGCGAGTCGGCGCAGACAGGATTCTCAACGCTCCTGGTCATGGCAGCGGTTATCTCTGCAAACCTTGCAGTCCTTAACCTTGTGCCATTCCCGGCGCTCGACGGCGGGCGACTCGTCGTGGTATTCATCGAAAGCATCATCCGACGGGACATCAATCCGAAGATTCTCATGTGGGTGAATGGAATCGGATTCCTCTTGCTTATTTCTCTCATGATTCTTGTCACGGTGAAGGACGTCGCTGCGCTTTTCTAGAGAAAGTTTTACTGTCTGGAAGTATGGCTCTGGTGATATAGCAAAAATGCTATATCGCAATTAAAAAATCGCGGAAGCCACTGAGCGTGTGCTTCCGCGATTTGTCTATGGGTTTGTTACTGCAGCCCTGTGGGCACAGGCTCCTTAGTCGGCGTTCCTGGAATCGGAACGGCTGCACCAGCAGAGTCTGGCCAGGTGAGCAACAACAGGGGTCCGGGAATTTTTCCGGTAAGCCTGGCGAGCCTCTTCTTGTACTCGAGCTGTTTGGTCCAAAAGAACCAGGACGATGCGACTCCGAGTGCGAAGACCGCTTTTTGCACATCGGTGCTGCCTGCGAAATCAAACAGCACTTGCAGCTTGTCCTTGACGACGGAATCGAGCAGGAAAGGCACGCTGATAAGGCAAAGTCCGGAGTGGCACATCCAGTAGAGCATGTTTTCTGTATGCGAAGTGTCTCTGGAAGGATCGAGTTCCTTGTTCGCTTGGTGTGCTTCAATCATGCGATCGAAGTGCCCGTACGCTATTCTGAGCATCACTCCTGCTGCGGGTATGAGGCAGAAGAGAATGTTGACGTTGAAGAAATAGAGGAATGTGACTCCTCCGACTAGAAGGGCGGTGCCCAGGATCAGAATGATCCGGTTGATCGCCAAGTTGTATCTCACGTTTGCAGACCGGGTATCTGTATTCATTTGGTCGTTCAGTTTCTTGATTTAATGTTCAGTTTGTTGTCTGATTGGGATAGTATCACAAAACACAAAAAAGTTAACGAAAAGGGTCTCTATGGTGTAGAATGTGGGCATATAAGGCGCTTGTCCTGGCATGCGCACAAAAAAAGACCATGAGACAATCACAACTGTTCACAAAGACGAGACGGGAGGCGCCAAAAGACGAAGTGTCAAAAAATGCCCAGCTTCTGATAAGGGCTGGCTACGTTCAGAAAACGCTGGCCGGGGTGTACTCGTTCCTGCCGCTCGGTCTCAGGACTTTGGAAAAAGTTAAGACGATCATTCGCGAGGAGATGAACTCAGCGGGAGGCCAGGAGGTCTCTCTTGCTTCGCTGCAGGACAAGTCGGTCTGGGAAAAGACCGACCGGTGGGACAGTGCCAAGGTGGACAATTGGTTCAAGACTGAGCTTGCCAATGGAACGGAAGTCGGGCTCGGATTCACGCATGAGGAGCCTCTCACTGAACTCATGAAGGATCACATCCAGTCATTCAGGGACCTTCCTCGCTACGCGTACCAGTTCCAGACAAAATTCAGAAATGAGAAGCGGGCAAAAAGCGGAATCATGCGAGGCCGAGAATTCCTCATGAAGGATCTTTACTCATTTTCAAAAGATGATACCGAGCACGCTGAGTTTTATGAAAAGATGAAAGTCGCGTATAAGAATGTTTTTGATCGGGCCGGAGTCGGACATCTTACGTATATCACGTTCGCTGCAGGAGGGAGCTTCTCGAAATTCTCTCATGAGTTTCAAATGGTCACGGATGCCGGTGAAGACATTATTTACATCGATGAGGACAAGGGGATTGCCATCAACGAAGAAGTGAACAATCCCGAAGTTCATGAGATGCTCGGCTTGAACCCAAACAGGTTCCGAAGCGCAAAGGCTGTTGAGGTCGGAAATATCTTCAATCTGGGAACGCGGTTTTCAGATGCCCTCGACCTCTCGTTTATGGACGAGTCTGGAGAAAAGAAGAAGGTAGTCATGGGGAGCTATGGCATCGGAGTTCCTCGGCTCATGGGAGCTATCGTCGAGGCGCTTTCGGACGAAAAGGGAATCGTATGGCCTAAGTCTGTCGCTCCATTCGCCCTTCATCTCGTGCTTGTAAATGGATCGGAGGAGACAAAAGCTCGGGCTGAGGCACTGTATGAAAAGCTTACGGCACTTGGAGCTGAGGTCTTATTCGATGACCGAGATGCGAGACCGGGAGAAAAGTTCGGTGATGCCGACCTCATGGGCATGCCGCTTCGGGCAGTCATCAGCGACAAGAATCAGCAAGGCGAGTCAGGAGATTTTCTCATCGAAGTGAAGGACAGGAAGACGGGAGAGGTCAGGAACATTACGGAAGAGGAGTTGGTCATGGAATTGACGACAAAGTAACAGGATATGAAATCACTCAGAAATAAATTCTTAAAATTCGCATCAAATGACATCGGTATCGATCTCGGTACCGCCAATACTCTTGTGTATGTCTCAGGAAAAGGCGTCGTCATCAATGAGCCTTCCGTGGTTGCCGTAAACCAGAAGACGGGACGAGTTGTTGCCGTGGGCGCACAGGCTAAGGCCATGCTTGGCCGAACTCCCGGGCATATCGTTGCCGTGAGGCCTCTTGTTGACGGCGTCATCTCTGACTTTGAGATCACCGAGGAGATGCTTTCATACCTCATCAAGAAGGCCGAAGGCCTTTCGAAGAAGATGCTTGGGCCAAAGGTCGTGATCGGCGTCCCGTACGGCGTCACTAACGTAGAGCGACGTGCCGTACGGGACGCCGCAAAGAACGCCGGAGCTCGAGAGGTGCATATCGTGGAAGAGCCGATGTCCGCCGCCATCGGCATCCGGCTTCCTGTTCGCGAAGCGACTGGAAGCATGATCATCGACATCGGTGGGGGAACGACTGACATCGCGGTCATTTCGCTTGGCGGAATCGTTCGAGCGAAGAATCTCAAGGTTGCGGGGGACAAGCTGAACGCGGACATCATGTCCTATATCAGAAATGAGTTCAAGATTCTCATCGGAGAGAAGACTTCTGAGGAAGTTAAGGTTGCCATCGCGAGCGTGCTCCCGTGCAATCCTTCTCTGGAAACGACCATCAGGGGGCGAGATCTCGTCACGGGCCTTCCGCGAGAGGTTATCATTACCGACTCTGACATCAGGGAGGCCATCGGCGCGTCCATCGACACGCTGCTCGACTCAGTGAAAGAGGTTCTTGAGACGACACCTCCTGAAATCCTTGCTGATGTCATGCGAAACGGAATCTGGCTTGCGGGAGGAGGTGCGCTCATTCGAGGGCTTCCTCAGGTGCTCTCGGAGCATGTGGGCATTCCCGTATACGTTGCCGAAGATCCGCTCACTGCAGTTGCACGAGGGGCGGGAGTCATTCTTGAGGAGATAGACTTCTTTGAGGATATGCTGATCCAAAACGAACATGAATTACCGGTTGCGCGATAACAGGAAGAAATCAAATTCAAAGATTCTCCTGAGAGTCTTCGGAGTCGCTCTTTTGCTTTGGCTCGTTTCTCTTGCCTTGGGCGGTCCTCTCCGGTCAGGAGTGGCTGCTCTCCAGCGGGCAGTAGGGCATGCATTCGGGTATTACAATGAGCCCGTCCGACCTATTTCAGAGAATGCGCTCATACAGTCTCTCCGGTCTGAGAATGAGGAGCTCAAGATGCTCCTTGGCAGAGTCGCGGAACCCGATGACAAGATCCTTGCCACGGTCCTGGTCCGTCCCCCGAAGACTCCGTATGACTCCCTTGTAATAGACATCGGAGAAAACCAAGGCCTTCTTGCCGGCGATTTCGTATACGGGGAAATGAACTATCTGATCGGCCGGATCGAGGAAGTTCGGCCTGTCACTTCGGTCGTGAAGCTTTTCTCCACTCCGGGAGAGAGGATCGATGCGCTTCTCGGCACAGGCTCGACGACGTCTGCCGTCTCCGTAGAGGGAAGGGGCGGGGGGAATTTCTATATAAAGATCCCAAGAAACGTCCAAGCCAATGAGGGCGATCCGATTGTCGTTCCGGGCACCAACTCCTATGTTCTTGGCGCGGCCGAAACCGTAGATGCCGGAGAGGGAGATGCATACGCTCATATTTACTTCAGGCTCCCCGTGAAGCTTAACTCAATCCAATATGTCCAAGTCCAGAAGGCCGTACGTTAGCTTTTTCATATTCGGAACGGCCCTCTTCCTTCCGATGATCCCATGGTATGTGCCATTTTTGGCCGCGGCATGGGCGTCATGGCATTACATGTATTATGAGTTCCTGGTTCTCGGCCTGCTCATGGACATCATGTTCGACAGCTCTCTCTTTTTCTCGATCTCAGGCAAGCCGTTTCAGTACCCGTTCTTCCTGGCATCAGCAGCGATCCTTGCCGGACTTCAGCTTGTCCGCAAGAGGGTTCGTTTCTATTCGTAATTCTTCATGAATCCGCTTGCCGGATGCTATATAATGTACGCACTTTAAATGATACGCAGGAAGCCAAAGAAAATCAGAAGGAATCACGAAATCTCCCCGGACGAGATCTTCCTCGATTCGTCGAATCTTCCCGAATTCGACAAGGATCGGTTCGAAGGACAGATAGAGCGGCCTATTTCCAGGGGAGCCCTGATGTTTGCCGCGGGAATATTCGCATTGGTAGGCCTCGTATTCGTATACAGGATCGGGTCTCTGCAGATCGCCGAGGGTGCCAAGTACAGGGAGGTGTCTGAAAACAATCGCCTCCATCACAGTCTCATCTTCGCGGAACGCGGCGCGCTTACTGACAGGGAAGGAAAGCTCCTGTCATGGAACACCATCGATCCGAATCAAAGCGAATTTTCCCTGCGTGCATATTCGCAAGAAGCGGGGCTTCACGGATTGCTCGGATACATCAAGTATCCGAAGAAGGACAAATTCGGCTTTTATTACAATACAAAGTATGAGGGAGCGGATGGAATCGAAAAGTATCTTGATCCGGTCCTTTCGGGCGAGAACGGCCTGAACATTACGGAGACAAGTGCGACCGGAGGAGTGCTTTCGCAAAGCATGGTCCGACCCCCGAAGAAAGGAGAGAACGTGCAACTCTCGATTCACGAAGGGGCACAGAAGGCCCTGTACGCATCTATCCAGGAAATGGCACGACGGTCCGGATTCCGCGGAGGAGCCGGCGTGATGCTTGATGTGGAGACTGGGGAGGTCCTCGCAAGCGTGTCGTATCCCGAGTACGACTCGAATGTCATGACGGCCGGAAGCGACACTGCGCGAATACAGGGTTTCCTCACGGATGAGAATAATCCGTTCCTTGACCGAGTCGCTTCCGGCCTTTATACGCCGGGATCCATTCTCAAGCCGCTATTCGGGCTCGCAGCCATTTCGGAAGGAGTGATCACTCCGGAAAAGAAGATCGAAAGTACCGGAGAGCTGCGGGTTCCGAATCCGTACCAGCCAGGCGAATACACCATCTTCAAGGACTGGAAGGCTCACGGATTTACAAACCTGAAGGAGGCCATCGCGGTATCGTCCGACGTGTATTTCTATCAGATCGGTGGAGGATTTCCCGGACAGAAAGGTCTTGGCATCCTGAGGCTGGACGAGTATGCGAAGATGTTCGGATTCGGAGATTCGCTCGAGGGCACATTCTTCAGCGGAAAAAAAGGCATCATTCCGACCCCTGAATGGAAGAAGGTGAACTTCAAGGGTGACATCTGGCGGGTAGGAGATACGTACAATACGGTCATCGGACAGTACGGCTTCCAGGTTACGCCCATTCAGGCGGCACGGTATATCGCAGCCATTGCGAATAACGGAAAGCTCGTAACACCGACAATCTTCTCGGCAAAGTCTGAAAATGAGCTCGAGGCAAAAGGCTTGTATCTGCCTGGGGCTTCAAAGGTACAGCAGATCGAGAATGTCGGCGGCATTTCCCCTGAAAATGGAAAGAGGATCAGCCAGGCGGAGCTCGACAGAAACTACCAGATTGTCAGGGAC
>DASWWM010000006.1:0-3335 GCA_036405975.1 Minisyncoccota bacterium
TGAGTGGTCGAAGTATGACTTATACCCGACAGGATTCTTAAGGTCATGTGTGAGCTGGTCTGGATGAGCCTTCGTCTCTTGGAAACAGAATATGTCCGGTTCTTGCCCAATAAGCCATTCAAGGGCACCCTTCTTGGACCACGCTCGAATACCATTGACGTTCCATGTATAGATTTTCATGGAAGTGATTATACATCCACATGCTGATTTTGAATGGGCCCGACTTAGTTCGAATTCGGTTTGTTCCGCTGCTTGCTGTGAAAAGCCTTGTGGACCTCTTTAAGATGCCTATCGGTCACATGGGTATAGATTTGCGTGGTTGAAATATTTGCATGTCCCAGAAGAGCTTGTACGGACCGTAGGTCGGCGCCGTTTTGAAGCAAGTCAGTGGCAAAGCTGTGGCGAATGACATGGGGAGTGACCTTCTTGTAGATTCCAGCTTTTACGGCATAGTCTTTTACAAGTCGCTCAACGGAACGAGACGTCAGCTCAAACAGCCTGTCGCTTGTTAAGTCCTTTCTTTTAGCCAAATACTCCTTAACGGCTGCTTTTGCCTCCTCAGTCAGAAACACCACCCGAACCTTTTCGCCTTTTCCTCTTACTGAAAATTCATCCCGGCTCAGATCCAAATCCCTCGGAAGCGAGCAGACCTCTGAGACTCGAAGCCCTGTAGAGAACAGCATTTCCAAAAGAGCCTTATCTCTCAACCTTTTTGACTCATCCTCTTCTTTGCCAGGACCCGCAAGAAGCCTTTCGAGCTCTTCGGATGTCATAAGGTCGAGTGACCGCTCAGGAACCTTGGCCAATTCGATGCTATCTGCCGCCAGACTTTTGATGGACCTTTTCGTCAGATACTTCAAGAAAGACCTGAGGGCAATGAGATAGTAATTCTGAGTCCTTTTCTTGATAGTTTGGTTATTTAGCGCATATTTTGAGCCACTTCCTTGAATTCCAAGAGCCTTTCGATTGAGCCAGAGCCTGTATTCTCGGAGAATTTCGTCAGTCAGAACTGCAGGGTCAGCTTTTTCGAGACCCCGAGCATCCTTAAGGAATCCTAAAAAGAGGGTGAGGTATCGATCGTAATTCTCAACCGTCCTTATAGATCGGCCTTTTTCGATCTCTATGTACTCCAAATATTGCTTTTTCAACTCGTCCAAGCTCAGATTTGTTGACATTGTGCGACAAGTATACCAGATATTGCCTAAATTAGGCTTGTGTGATAGTATCTCCGCATCATGCTTACAAAGACTAAGAAGCAAAAAGTTATCAAGGAAGTCGCTATGCACAAGGAGGACACTGGTTCTGCCGCTGTCCAGATTGGCATCCTGACTAAGAGAATTGAAGAGCTTACGGGCCACCTCAAGACTCACAAGAAGGACCAGCACTCTCGACGAGGACTTCTCCAGCTTGTAGCGGACCGACAGAAACATATGAAATACCTCCAGAAAAAGGATGTAAAGTCATACGAAACGGTTCTCAAGAAACTCGAGCTTAAGAAAAGAACTTCATAATCTTCAGAAAAAGCCTGCTGGATGCAGGCTTTTTCTTTGATTGTTAATAAGTTCAATTGTCAGTCTTGTAGCGGATGTATAATTAATACAAGCACAGAACGGTGTCGCCATGCGGACCGTCGTGCATTTTTCATAAGGCAGAAGGCCTGAGCTCTTTGCGAGCCAGCCCGATGCACCTAACATTTATATATTTATGGCAGTAATTAAACACAAAGAGCAGCGTGTGGGCGTCTTCATTGACGCACAGAACATGTACCATAGCGCCAAAAACCTCTATCACGGCCGAGTCAACTTCGGAGCAATCATGAAGGAGGTTGTCGCAGACAGAAACCTTATCAGAGCAATAGCCTACGTAATCACCACCGAAAGCGGAGAAGAGCGAACATTCTTCGAGGCGCTTGAGAAGATCGGAATCGAAACCAAGACAAAGGATATCCAGATTTTTAACAGCGGGGCAAAGAAAGCAGACTGGGATGTCGGACTTGCAGTGGACGCAATCAAAATGGCACCGAAGCTCGATACGATCATTATCGCATCAGGAGACGGAGACTTCATTCCGCTTGTGGAGTATCTTCAGACAAATGAAGGATGCCAGGTGGAAGTTATTGCATTCGGAAAGTCATCATCAGGAAAGCTCCGGGAAGCAGCCGATGACTTCATTGACATGTGCCAGGATCCGAAGAAATACGTGATTCACGGCCACATGGGAGCTCAGCACCATGACAGCAATCGAAACCAGCAGGCTCCGAAGCCTGAAGCTCGGATAGCACAGGTGCAAACTCGGACCCAGCCAGCAGCTCCGATAGCACCCAAAGCTCAGTCTCAGAAACCAGCGCCAGCGCGCAAGCCACGATTTGCAGGCAGGAAGCCGGCTGTACAGAAGACAACAGAGAATAAAGGCAAGGCAGCGAAGTCGCAGCCTGAGTCGGAATTCATGACATCCGAAGACCTGAACAATATCTTCGGAGGAGGAAGAAAGAAGCGATAGTGTATACTTAGCACATGGACGAGAACGCGGAGAAAAAATTTTCATTTCCAAATTCAGATCAGAAGATTCCAGGCGTTACGAATGCGCGCAATCTTAATCCGTACATTCCATCATCTGACGAGATCAGGGAAGCGATAGAGCGAAAAAAGGCCGAGGCAAAACGCCCTACGGTGAATATTCTTGACGCCATGGCACAGGAAAAGCCTGTTGAAACGGGGGAGAGAACCATTCGTACATACCAGGCCGACATTGCGGACGCTATCAAGAACGACAATGTCTCGATGATCAAGATTGCCATGTCTGAGAAGAACAGGCAGGACAAGCGCACAGCATTCGACCAGACCGTTATCGGGAGCAGAAACATAAGCAATACGACGATTATTGCGGGACTTGCGGTCTTAGTCTTGCTTGTCGTTTCAGGAATCGGAGCATACCTAATATTCCGTTCAGACAGCCTTGAGCCAGTAGTGTCCCAAAACCAGCCCGTTTCGGCACCGATTGTCTACACTGAAGGACAAATCCCAATCAGCATAGACGGCAGGGACAATGACGACATCGAGCGGCTCGTGGTACGGGAAAGAGAAGCTGAATTCCAATACGGAGACCTCAAAAGCCTCATCCTGACAACAGGCACAGGAACAAGCACAAGGGCGGCGACAACCGAAGAATTCTTCGCAGTGACCGCATCTCGAGTATCAGGCTCGCTTGTACGAGCACTTTCACCCAACTTCCTTCTCGGGATCTATGCTTATAGCCCACAAGAGACGTTTCTTGTTTTTAATACAACCTTCTATGACGGAGCTTTTGCAGGAATGCTCGAATGGGAGTCCTCAATG
>DASWWM010000007.1:0-5553 GCA_036405975.1 Minisyncoccota bacterium
GATACCGGCTGGAATGCTGATAGTAAGCGTCTCATCAAGTGTTTCGATGTTGAGATCGCCTCCGAGAAGCGCATCTGTGAGCTTGATTCTTGCATCCATCGCAAGGTTGAGGCCTTCCTTTCTTATATTCAGCTTCGCTGGCTCGCCTGTAGGCTTCTTGACATGCACCTTTATGTAGAGGTCGCCGGTCTTTCCGCCCGTGATGGCTTCCCCTTTTCCTGTAACTCGGAGCATCTCGCCGGGTTCGATGCCAGCTGGAATGACGACCTTGATCGTGTCTTTGATCGTCTCAGTTCCCTTGCCTTTGCAGTGCTTGCACTTTTCCTTCGGAACTTTGCCTGTTCCGAAGCAGGTATCGCAGACCTTTGATGACTGAAATGATCCGAAAATGCTTCGCTTCACTTCCATGATATGGCCTGAGCCATCGCATGTCTTGCACTTGTCCATCGAAGTTCCCGACTCGCCTCTTGAGCCTTCGCACTTCGAACATTCAGCTGTTCTGTGCACTGAGAATTCTTTCTCGGCTCCGAAGATAGAGTCTTCAAATGCGACCTCGATATCTACCTGAACATCCGAGCCTTTATTGACCTTCTGTCTTGATCTGCCGCCTCCGCCGAACATGCCACCGAAGATATCGCCCAGGTCAAACTCCACGCCGTCTTGGCCGAATCCTCCAAAGCCCTGTCCTCCACCGAAACCGCTGAAGTCGAAGCCTCCGAAGCCTTGGTTGCCATATCCTCCGCCTGCATTGCTGCTTCCGAAACCTGGTCCGGCGCTGCCGAATTGGTCGTACTGTGCTCGCTTCGAATCGTCAGAAAGAACCGAGTACGCCTCGTTCGCTTCTTTGAACTTCTTGTCGTCCCCTCCCGTCTTGTCAGGGTGATGCTCATGGGCAAGCTTTCGGAAAGCCTTCTTGATCTCGTCCTTTGTTGCGCTTTTGCTGACGCCGAGTATTTCGTAATAATCTTTTTGTGACATTGTTTTGGTTTATTCCGCGCGGCATGTTTTTTGCGCGAATCCGTTTTTAATTACACACCATTGTGTTGCTGGAACCGAAGCGGCGCTTCGAACGCCCGCATCGGTTATGAGGACTTTACTTAGTTTCTGCTTCTCGCACGTTGCCCTCTGAACCTGCGTCATTTCCACCTGTCTGGCCTGCGGTGTCTGCGCCAGCCTGCGTTGCATCAGCTTCCGCGGCACCTGCCTGTGAAGCGTCTGCTCCGGCCTTGGCCATCGCTTCGCCGATCTTAGACATCTCAGTTGAGAGCTCTTCAGTTGCCTTCTTGAGCGCTTCAATGTCAGTTCCTTCCTTCGCAGTTTTCAGCGCTGCAATCTTCGCTTCTACTGAAGTCACGATATCAGCCGGAACCTTATCCTTATTATCCTTGAGAGCCTTTTCCGCTGAATACATTGCATGGTCTGCAGTGTTTCGAACATCGACTTCGTCTCGCTTCTTCTTGTCCTCGGCATCGTGAGCTTCGGCATCCTTCTTCATTCGCTCGATATCTTCCTTTGAAAGTCCTGAGCTTGCTTCGATTCGGATTGAGTTCTCCTTGTTTGTCGCTTTGTCCTTTGCCTTTACATTGAGGATACCGTTGGCATCAACATCGAATGTAACCTCTACCTGAGGCATGCCTCGCGGCGCTGGTGGAATCCCTTCGAGGATGAATCGGCCGAGTGACTTATTGTCTGAAGCCATGGCTCGCTCTCCCTGAACGATGTGGATCTCTACCGATGTCTGGTTGTCAGCTGCAGTTGAGAATACCTGTGACCGTGACGCTGGAATGGTCGTATTCTTTTCTACGAGCTTTGTCGCAACGCCTCCCATCGTTTCGATACCGAATGAGAGTGGGGTGACATCGAGGAGAAGGATGCCCTTCGCGCTCTCATCACCTGAGAGGATTCCTCCCTGGATGGCAGCACCGAGTGCCACCACTTCGTCAGGGTTGATGCTCTTGTTGGCCTCCTTACCGAAGAAGTCCTTAACTGCCTGCTGGATCTTCGGCATTCGAGTCTGGCCTCCGACGAGAATTACCTCGTTGATGTCAGAAACCTTGAATGGAGAAGCCTCGATAGCCCGCTTGGTGATCTGCATAGCCCGTTCGATGAATTCGTCTGCGATCTCATCAAGCTTTGCTCGCGTCAGCTTCATGACGAGGTGCTTTGGTCCGTCTGCGCCCTGAGTGATGAATGGAATGTTGATCTCAGTCTCAAGAGAAGATGAGAGTTCGATCTTCGCCTTCTCAGCTGCCTCGTCGAGTCGCTGCATTGCGAGTGCGTCGCCTCGTACGTCGATACCCTGGTCCTTCTTGAATTCGTCCGCGATCCAGTTGAGGATCTTATAGTCGATGTCTCGTCCTCCGAGTCGGTGGTCACCGTCAGTGGCCTTAACTTCGACGACGTCATCTCCTACTTCAAGAATCGAGATATCGAATGTTCCTCCTCCGAGGTCGAATACTGCAACTTTCTCGTCTTTCTTCTTGTTGAATCCGTATGCGAGTGCTGCGGCTGTCGGCTCATTGATGATTCGCTTAACGTCGAGTCCTGCGATCTTTCCGGCGTCCTTTGTCGCCTGTCGCTGTGAGTCATTGAAGTATGCAGGAACCGTGATGATGGCTTCAGTCACCTTCTCGCCGAGCTTTGCCTCGACGTCGTTCTTGATCTTCGTAAGGATCATGGCTGAGATTTCCTCAGGTGAGTACTCCTTCGCGCCATCCTTGTCAGAGAGCTTTACCTTCACGCCTCCGTTGTCTGCTTTGACTACATCGTACGCCACAGTCTTCATGTCCTGCTGAACGCCCGATTCGTCGAAGCTATGTCCGATGAATCGCTTGATTCCGTATACTGTATTCTTCGGGTTTGTTACTGCCTGTCGCTTTGCAAGGAGTCCGACAAGTCGCTCGCTATTCTTTGAGATAGCCACGATCGAAGGCGTTGTTCGTGCACCTTCTGCATTTTCGAGGATTCGCGGGTCTCCCGCTTCCATTACTGCGACCGCGGAGTTAGTTGTTCCGAGGTCGATTCCGATGATTTTTGCCATAGTTTATTTCTTTAGTTTGCTAATTCTTTTTAATATGAGAAAAAGCGCAGGCATGAAGCATCGTGGATGACGAACTTATATGTAATAAGTTTCGTCCGTGCTTATGCGTATACGCTTAGCAAACTGCCGAGGGTGCTCGAGGCTTCTGTCGAGTAAGGAGGATTTCTGTTATAGGGAAATACGGAGAAGCAACCGGCTTTTTGAAAACCTTGGCTGGCCGAGGCTTTGTCTCCTGCTTTGGATTCTCAAGAAGGATGATCTGGCTTGTGGCATTGTCATGAATGTCCTGCTGTGCCTGTCCGGATTCCGTTCGTGCAAGCGATGTCTCGCCTGGAAGCGCGGCATGTGCCGGAAGTCCCATGATCTGAGCATATGCTTCTCGGGCCTCCGTCTCGCTAAGCTGCTTCTGGAAGATGGTTCTGTATGAGTGACCGCCGTTCCTGCCCGCAATGACCTGTCCGAATACAAGGAAGTACGAAGAAGCTACCCGAGTAAGGAGAATCAGGTTCTTTCCATTTGTCTTATGCGCGATGATCTTGTCAGTCGTAAGCATGGAATTGGTGTGCAAGGGTCTTTTGCCCGTTTAGGAGCCTATTATAAAACTTGGCCTGGATTTGGCAAGTATCTCAAAGGGCGATGAATTTTAAGTGAAATATGTGTATGACGAAACGGGATCGGCCAGTTCGGATGATATAATTTCGGGGTATGAAAACATATTCTTTTGCTCTATCGATAATTGCAGCGTCTCTTGCGGGCGCCGCTTTGGTCAGCATTCCTTCCGATGCGAATGCGGCTGGAACCATCAGCATCGGGGTCATTTCCCCTAACGATGTCGTGCCAACGGGTACGGCAGTCACATTCCAGGTCTCTTCTGCCGATTTTCCTGGTGTGCCAAGCTACACGGTCAGCGACTCATTTCCGGGAAGCAGTGTCTCCAATGCGCTCATCTCGAAGTCTGGCTATTTCAACTGGACGCCAGGACCGGACGATATAGGGACGCATGTGCTTACGATCTCGGCCTTCGACGCATACAACAATCGGCATACGATCACTCGGACCGTGCGCGTGACCGAAGCGTCGATGGTTTCCATCAGGAATCTTGCCCCGGGACCGGTCGTTGCCCCTGATACCGCAGTCACATTCTCTGTTGCGGCTCTCGGATACGCGAATCCAAGCTACTGGGTATCCGATTCATTTTACGGAAGCACGCTTTCAAGCAGGAACATTGACTCGTACGGAAACTTCAGCTGGACTCCCAAGAAGTCGGATGCCGGGGTGCATGGTTTGAGCGTTCGGGTCACGAATTCTTCAGGTCGTACCGATACGGTGTACCAGACGGTTACTGTTAAAGGCATCAATCTGCGAAGCATCTCTTCCAGGTCGGTTACGGTCGGATCGACAATGACGTTCGGGATCGATACGTTCGGCATGACACTCCCTTCTTTCAGGCTGACTGACTCGTCCCCGAACAATACGATCAGCAATGCGACGGTGGTCGGATCTGACTTCAGCTGGACTCCGCAGGCGCAGGACATAGGGACACATACGATCACGGTCAATGCGACGGACATTCACGGCGCATTTCACAGCACGAGCTTCACGGTGACGGTCTCTCCCGTGTCTACGGTGATCCAGACTCCTTCACAGCCGGCTCAGCCTGCAGCACCTGCAAAGTATGTTTTCAGGACAGCACTCAATGTGGGATCAAAAGGAGCAGAGGTGAGCGAATTGCAGAAACGGCTTAAGGCAGACGGATATTTTTCAGGTCCCGTGACAGGCACGTACGGACCCTTGACGAAGGCTGCGGTTCAGAAGTTTCAGAAAGCCAACAGGCTTCAGCAGCTTGGGAATGTCGGGCCGGGTACAAGAGCTGCATTGAACAAGTAAGCATAGGACCAGAAATTGCGGACGAAAAAAGCCGACCTTCAAACAAGGGTCGGCTTTCAGTTTCCTATTTTCTCTCGCTTATGCCTCATAGACCCTGACCATCGCAGGTCGGATCACTTTGCCGTTCAGCATATAACCTTTCTGCAAGACTTCTGCTACGGTGTCAGCCTTCGTCTTATCTTCAGCGGGAACCATTGAGATTGACTGATGGAGGTTCGGGTCAAATACATCGCCTATGGCTCCAAAGCCCGTGACGCCTTGCTTTGAAAGAATGCCTGAAAGCTGATTGTAAATGCCTTCGATCCCCTTCCGCCATTCCTCAGATACCGACTCCCATGATGCCTTATTGGCCATGGCCATATCGAAGCTGTCGAGAACTGGAAGCATATCTTCCAGGACGCCTTGCTTTGCAAACTTGAGAAAGTCCTGCTTTGACTCTTCGTCTCGCCTTCGAGCATTTATGAACTCGGCTTTGTCCTTCTGCCAGCCGTTCAGGTATGCCTGCTTTTCTTCCACTGCAACCTTAAGTTTCGCCCGAAGCTTTTTGATGGCTTCCGCAGGACCGAGTTCTGATTCCTCGTCAAAGACTACGTCGTGTTCCATTTCAGCTGTTTCTGATTCCTGAG
>DASWWM010000008.1:0-7597 GCA_036405975.1 Minisyncoccota bacterium
GGGACTCAGTCTCGGGCAGAAGCAGCTGATCTCATTCATGCGAGCGGTGCTTCGAAAGCCGAAGCTGCTCATTCTTGATGAGGCTACCGCGAACATCGATACGATTACGGAAGCGCTCCTTATAAAGGCACTTGAAGCGCTTCCGTCCGATACGACTAAAGTCGTGATTGCTCATCGGCTCAATACCATCAAGGATGCCGACGAGATTCTCTTCGTGAACCGGTCACATGTGGTCTTTGCCGGAAATTTTGACGAAGCCGTGCGACTGATTGGCACAAGCGGGAAGAATAGCTAGGCTTCCGACAGGGTCTTGAAATGCAGCCTTTTGAGGGGTATAGTACGCCTACCATGAAGACTATAAAAAGCATTATTACCCCTACGCTTCTCGTTCTGGCCTTGTTTCTAGGGCTCATGACGAATCCATTCCAGGACGCTACAGCGGCTACCGCGCACTTTTCTGTCTCTGCATCAGGCAGCGGATCGGTGTACATCTCCGTGAATGCGGACCCGAACGCGACGGTCAATCTCTATTATTACCCGACCGGCACGAGCTATCCGGTCAGCGCCGGAAGCATCGGCACGACGAACTATGCAGGATCGCTCACTACGACGGTCAGCTCGAACTCGTATGGCATCCAGGGCGGAAACCTTGCATATGTGGTCGTCAACGGATTCCAGTCATCAAGCGTGACTTGGCCGACAACGACTTCGACGGGCGGCCAAGTGTATCTCGGCCAGTCTTCTGTAAGCGTCAATGCGAATCAGTCCGCGTCAATCCAGATAGGTGGTGGAAATGGCAGCTACTACGTGTCATCAAATTCGAACTCGAATGTCGTCTCGACAAGCGTATCGTTCAATACGCTCACGGTTACGGGGACGAGTGCCGGAACTTCAGTGATCACCGTATGCAGCCAGGCATCTTCAGGCGGCTGCGCGAACGTCACTGTGTATGTGAATGGAGGTTCCTGGTCCGGCTCTTCGATCAGCCTAAGCCAGAGCTCGGTCACGCTCCAACAGGGACAAACTCAGTATGTGAGCATTTACGGCAATACCGGAAGCTACTACATCTCAAATAATCCCGGTTCGAACGTCGCGTCTGCGAGCATTGTCGGAAACAGCAGCCTGCTCATCACGGCAAATAATCCCGGCTCCGCCACATTCAATGTCTGCTCGACTTCCTCAAGTCAGAGCTGTGCAAGTGTCTACGTGACGGTGAATTCATACTACGGATATAACAACAATCAGTATTATGGAAATTACTACGGATCAGGCTATTACAATTACAATAGCTCGTACTACCCGTATCAGTATTACCAGTATTCGCAGTACACGCAGCCTCAGTATTATTACCAGCAGCAGTATGCCCAGCCGACATACACATATACTCAGCCGACGACGTACGTGCAGCCGCTGACGTATGTCTCTGCTCAGCAGCCGACATATACGTATTCACAGCCAGTGGGTCAGCCTGTCTCTGGGGTCTATCTCAATCAGGTTCCAAGCACGGGCATCGGATTCGGTCTCAAGATGGCGCTCTTCTCAATCGGCCTTCTTCTCTGGAGCCTCTTCGGAGCGTACGTGCTTCATAAGAAAGGCGTAACAGTCGAAAGTCTGTTTGGCCGAAATGCACGGACTGCATCTGTCAGTCCTGCAGGGTCTGTCTCGCAGAGCATCGCCGCTCGGTTCAAGGAGGCTCAGAAGCAGAAGCTGGGACTGTAATACCAGTCTTGCATCCTGCAACGCTCAAGCCTGCAACCGTCCCTGAGCGCATCGCTTGAAAGACATGAGAAGCCGTTGCCTGGCACGTTGCCGGCAACGGCTTTTGTCGTGCTTCTGGTATCATGTAGTCCTATGAAAATGTCCGACGAGGCAAAAGACATCATTCAGGTTCTTGAGGATTCGAAGCAGAACCTGTTTATTACCGGACGTGCCGGTACCGGAAAGTCCACCCTTCTGAATCACTTCATGGAAACGACAAAGAAAAATGTCGCTGTCGTTGCGCCGACTGGCATCGCCGCGCTGAACGTGAAGGGTCAGACCATCCACAGCTTCTTCAAGTTCAAAATTGGCATCAGCGAGCAGGACATCCATGTGACGTCGAACAAGGAACTGGCGACCCTCTACAAGAAGCTCGACCTTCTTGTCATCGACGAGGTCTCGATGGTCCGTGCAGACCTCTTCGACTGCATTGAGAAGTTTCTCAGACTTAATGGCCCAACACCTGGGCAGGCATTCGGCGGCGTCCAAATAGTCGCCATCGGCGACTTGTTCCAGCTGCCGCCGATCGTTTCTCCCCATGAGCAGATGATCTTCGCTAGCCGATATGAAAGCCCTTACTTCTTCGATTCAAAGGCGTATCAAAAAGGAGAGTTTCAGATAGCCGAGCTTACTCAGGTGTATCGGCAGAACGATACTGAGTTCATCACCATTCTCGACAAGATGCGCATCGGGCAAGTGGAGCCGAATCACATCTATAAGCTGAATTCCGTATGCTATCCAGACTTTCAGCCAGGCGCGGCAAAGCAGCAAGACCAGGGATACGGATATTCTGACGGAAGCAATTCCTCGTCCTTTGACGGAGTCGATGTGTTTGACGGAGAGGGAGGCGAAACGGTCATCGATCTCGATGAAGACATCTCAGTGCATAAGTCGAAGAAGGGCAGCAAGAAAGCCAAGTTCTTTTCTCCGGAATCGCGCCTCATTCATCTTGTCACGACGAATGCCATGGCCGACTCGATCAATCAGAAGGAACTCGAAAAAGTGCATGGTCCGACAAAGACATACAAGGGCGCGCTTATGGGAACATTCGAACAGAAGAATACCCCGGTGCCGGCGGTGCTCGTGCTCAAGGTCGGCGCCCAGGTCATGACCGTCAAGAACGATGTCATGGGACGATGGGTGAACGGTGATGTGGGCGTTGTGAAGAAGCTCGGAAGCGCATCTATCCATGTGCAGTTCGAAAGCGGAAAGATAGAAGAGGTCCAGGCCGAAAGCTGGGAGTCCGTGAAGTATGACTATGATGAAATGCACAACACCATCTCGTCAGAGGTCGTCGGAAAGTACGTGCAGCTTCCGGTGAAGCTCGCTTGGGCTGTGACCATCCATAAGAGCCAGGGAAAGACATTCGAGCGGGCCATTATAGATTTTGGAAGAGGGACATTTGCGCACGGACAGGCATATGTTGCGCTCAGCCGAGTGCGCTCGATGGAAGGCATCACGCTTCTTACTCCACTCAGCATGAGAGACGTGCAAGTGGACGAAAGAATCATAAATTTCCTTTCAAGCAGAACGTAAGAGGGAAGTTATGCACAGGTTTCTGGTTGAATTTATTGACAGTGAACTATGGTTCACCTATACTAAAAATACCTACGGAGATTGAGACCGAAGTATTTAATAAAAATAAATTCAAACAAAAAACCATGAGAAAAATGTCACTTATGTTCGCTATCAGGAAGGAGCTTGGAAAGCTTAATCACAAGATCGACAGCAAGATCGTTCGAGGAGAGACATACGGACGAGAGTCAAAGAAACACAAAGACCTGGTTCATCAGTTGCGACGACTCGAGAGCGAAGCGTCACTCGCCCGAACCTTTTCATTGGCTTCGTTCCTGTTCTAAGCTAGAATCAATTCAAGAGACAGACATCACGCTTCATGACATATCCAGAGTACAAACAGAAAATAGTAGACTTCTACAAGCGAAACAAGCGAGTTCCGGGTTATAACGAAATCATGACCCTCGTAGGATTCAAGTCGAAAAATGCCGTCTACAAACTTTTGAACAAGCTTGTTGAAGACGGCATCTTCCAGAAAGACTCAAAGGGCCGGCTCATTCCTCAGAGACTTATGGGAGACATTCCCGTATTGGGTCTTGTCGAGGCTGGCATGCCGACGGTGGCTGAAGAGGAAATGCTCGATACCACAAGCATCGAGGAAATGCTTCTTGGCAATGTAAAAGGCGATACGTACATGCTCGAGGTGAAAGGCGAGTCCATGATCGAGGCGCACATCGCTGAAGGAGACATGGTACTGGTTGAAAAGCGGTCACAGGCAAAAGTGGGTGACATTGTCATTGCCGAAGTGGACGGCGGTTGGACCATGAAGTATTACAGACTAGACAAGAAAGGCAGACCGTATCTCGAACCTGCAAACAAGGCATTCAAGAATATTTACCCTGAATACGACTTGAAGATCGCTGCTGTTGTTAAAGCCGTTATTCGAAAATTTTAAAAGTGATATACTTAGTGGCATATGGACAAAAACATCATGCCTGGAAATTCATCAAGTGATCCACTCGATGCTGGATCAACGGGAATTCCAAATTTACATACAAATCCCGCAGAGGCGTCTTCCTCCAATCCTCAGTTTATCGGCATGCCAACTCGGTCTACGCTTGGCAGCACTCATGCAAACTCTACGGTTCCAAACTATGCATCGCCGGCATCTACCGTCCCCTCATACAAGCCGGAGGAGATTTCAAAACCAGTTTCTTCGATAATCCCGCCTGCTCAACGGGCATCATCCGTGTATACTGCACCGACAGTGGCAACGGCTGCCTCATCTGCACCTACTCCCGTTCCAAAATACACTCCGGCAACCTCATCTATTCCTGAGAATCTGCCACATGTCACCGTCGCATTTGAAGAAAAGCCGAAGGCGGTACCCGAGCAGCCAGCGTATGCCGCGCCTATCATTACGCCAGTTGCATCGGCGTCCGCGCCAAAGCCGGCTTCGTCATACGCTGCTCCTGCCTCTTCTCACTCGACGCCTTCATCGGCATACGGCACTGCTTCAAGCTCGTACTCTGCAACTTCATATGGAACTCCGACTCCGGCTTATACGGCAGCTCAGAAGGCTGCTCTTGAGGCGGCGGCTTCTGCTGCATCTTTGAATGCAGCCGCCGCTGATGCGTCTGTGGCATCGCAGTCACATCCGATGAAGAATATCTGGATTGCAGTAATCACGCTCGTAGTCTTCCTCCTTCTCGGAGGAGCATTCGCATACTATTACTTTATTGGCACGTCTTCGGGCATCACGATGCCGGTTCCAGTCAATCAGGCTGGACAGAACAGCGGATCATCATTCCCGGCCGGAGTCCGACCTTCGACTACCACTCCTGCGGCAACGAATCCATCCGGAGCATTCTCAAAGTCGAACAGGGACCTCATCTCTGATTACATCAGGGCAAACATAAACACTCTTTCTCCGAGGAAAGCGACTCCTGCCTTCGCTGTCACGAGCATTTCATTCGACGGTCCTGATCGAGCGCTTGTTGATTACACGAATGGGCGGGTATCGCATACGGCAGCCGCTGTCGCCACTGTGGATTCAGCAGGTAAGGTGCGAGTCACAAGCTTCATCATCCTGGAAAAATAATGCAGGGCGACAATCGACCGGGTAAAACCATCAAGGCTGAATCGAGCAAAAGCTATTGGCTCATCAAGTCGGAAGGCGACTGTTATTCGATAGACGACCTCAAAAAGGACAAGATAACTCCATGGTCCGGAGTCCGGAATTTTCAGGCACGAAATTACATGCGTGACCATATGAAGGTCGGAGATCTGGCATTTTTCTACCATTCAAGCTCAACTGATAAGAACCAACCGAATGGCATTTACGGCCTGGCAAAGGTTTCAAGCAAGCCGTATGCGGATCTGACGGCATTCGATCCGAAGGACGAGCACTTTGACCCGAAGTGTGCAAAACAGAAAAAGGAAGCCGAGGCAAACGGTCAGGCATATGTGCCGATGTGGATGCTTGTTGATTTTTCATTCGTCAAAAAATACGCAGCGCCCCTTCCTCTGGCTGTCATCAAGAATGATCCGAAGCTCGAAGGAATCATGCTGGCCCAGAAGGGAAGCAGGCTTTCCATTCAGCCCGTATCCGAAACGCATTTTGAGTACATAACTTCGTTGTTGGAGAAATAGATTGGTATTATACTTATCCTCATGAGCAATCACGGAATCGTCTCCTTTATAAAAATGAAGCTTGAGCATGCCGTTCATCCGAACGAGATCAGGAACATGCTGAACCGGGCGGGCTTTTCCGAAGAACATATCAAGGAAGGGTTCGATCATATCAAAAAGGCATATCACGATGTCCACCAGGATCTGGTCGCGCAGAACGGATTTCTTCCGCCTCTGAGCAAGGTCTTCCATAAAGAGCGTCTCGATGCCGACCATTCGGTTCGGGTGCAGAAAGGTCTTTTCTCTGGCAGGCTCAGGAGAAAGGATTTCATTCTCGGATTCCTATTCTTCTTTGGAATCGGCTATGTGACTCTCGTCGCCGGAGCATTCGCATTCGCGCTTCTTGCTCCCGGGGTCTATGCGGCAATACTTGACCATGCTTCAGGGTCGGAAGGGTACGTGCTCATCATGGCTGTTCCATTCGTGCTTGCCCCGATCACGGTGATGATGCTTTCGCTTATCACTCGAAGGCTTCACAACCTTGAACTGCCGGGCATTCTGAGCTTGCTGTTCCTGGCGTTTTTCATCCCGCCTACGACTGGCAATATGTTCGATTTCGGCCACTGGGCCCTGTACACGGCTCTCGCAGTCCTATTCGTTGTACTGTTAGCCAAGAAGGGGGACCCGAAGCCTAACAGGCACGGTGCCTTGCCAGAAAGTCGGGGCTCGTTCTTCAAACGGATATTTAATACATAATCAATGCGCGGGCGACTCGTTCTGCCTGATCAACAATCATGAATCCAAATACACTCATACATGCAGACATCTTTTTCTTCATCACGTCGATCGTTACGGTCGTCCTCGGACTTGTGCTTGTAGTCGTGCTGTACTATGCGGCAAAGGCTGCAAAGTCAGTCTCGATCATCGCTGACCGGATCGAAAAGGAGAGCGAGAAAGTCGCTGAGGACATAGACGACCTCAGGGAACGGATCAAAGAAGAAGGGGCAAAGGTTTCAGGGTTCACAAAATGGGTCGGGTCATTTCTCCTTGGGCAGGTGGTCAAGAAGGCGAAGGGAAGCCGGCGATCGGCTCGGAACGCTGATGCCGAATAGGCAACATGATGGAGAGGCCACACTCTTCCTGTCCATTTACCCGTACATCAAAATCCAGCCGTGATATACTTAATGAGGTTCTAATAGTCATTACGTAAATTAAATTTATGGCAAAGAAAACTACAAACAAATCAAATCAGTCACACGGACACGGTCTTGCTATTCTCGGTGGGCTCGCAGCTGCGGCGGCAGCGGGAGCATACTTCGTATACGGATCAGGAACTCAGGACACTAAGAAGGCGGTTAAGAAAGTAAAGGGCTGGGCTCTCCGGGCCAAAGGCGAGGTTCTCGAAAGGATCGAGAAGATCAAGGAGATCGACGAGAAGCTGTACAGCGATGCCGTCGATGCGGTCATGAAGAAGTATGAGAAGGTCAAGAATGTCGATGTCTCAGAAGTGGTCAAGCTTGCGAAGGAAATGAAGAGCCATTGGAAGAGCATCAAGAAGGAACTTTCTGCCGGAGCCGGAGTTGCCAAGAAGTCTGGAAAGGCAGCGGCAAAGGTTGCGAAGAAGGTCACTAAGAATGTGACGAAGGCAATCACTGAGTAATCTGCATATTTTGAAATTGGAAAAGGCGCATCT
>DASWWM010000009.1:0-18985 GCA_036405975.1 Minisyncoccota bacterium
CGATATCGGCAGAATGTTCATAAACAGGGTCGCCGTCAGTCCTGCCCCAGCAGTTGTCGCAACAAGCACTTCGACCTCTACTGATGCACAAACATCTCCGGCAGATGCAGAAATCACTCCACAAGGGACGGTATTTAGCAGAAATAGATTCGTAGACAAAGTCATTGAGAACAAAGATTCAAGGGCGCTGGTGGACGAGAACGGAAACATCCTCATGCTCTACACCTTTGTAGACAAAAACACCCTGGTTATTGCCACTTCAGACAAGGCTCTTAAGGAAATCATGTTCCGACTGACGACAGGGCGAATCATCCGATAGCCTCACGATTACTTCATTGGAATCTCATGAATGGTCTGATATCATATATCCATGAACCTAGACGTACAACATTTCAAAGACCTGCTGCTCAAGGAAAAGGCCCTTCTCGAGAAGGAGCTTGAACCCATTGCAGACTCAAAGGCAACAGGAGAGTGGGAAGCGGAGCCAGTTCCAGCTGTGGACACCGCAGACCGAGAGGATGTAGCAACGTCTATCGAAGACTATATGGAAAAGAACGAGACCGTCCGAGTCCTCGAGACCCAGCTCAACGAAGTACTGAACGCCCTCCGAAAGATCGAGGACGGAACATTCGGCATATGCGAAGTGAGCGGAGAAGCCATTGAAACCGACCGACTTGAAGCGAATCCATCTGCCCGAACGTGCAAGGCCCATATGAACTAAGTCATTAGCATTTCGCCTGACATTCATTGCCCATCATTTTTAGCATTGGTCACCACAAGCGTGACTTCTTTCCTGTTGAGACCGAAGTCGATATCTCAACGGGCATATTCAGATTCGACATCATAGGACTAGGGGACAAGGCTGTAGGAGAATCAAAACTGCGCATTCTTGCCGCACTCAAAAACTCAGGCCATAAGGCTAGAAAGACCACCGAACGCATAACAGTCCTGCTCAGCCCCGCGAACAGGAAAAAAGAGGGTTCTCACTTTGACCTTCCTACTGCATTGGCATATCTGTGCAAGACCGGCATCGTCATTCCAAAATATGACTGGGTTATCTTTGGAGAGCTGTCACTTTCAGGAAAAGTTAAGAGGGTTCCGAACATACTCGAGTACGTTTACAGATCGATCAGTTTCGGACTGAGACATATCCTCATTCCCGAAGAAAATCTGTCAGACTGCATGGCTGCACAGGAACTGCCAAGCGAAGCAAGCATATACTTTGCATCGACCCTCGCGCAGGCAATCGATATCATGAATGGGAAAGGGGGCGGACAAGCGAGAATCATGCAAGTCGAAGAACCTTCGGAAAAAGAAGGTCCCAAGACTTTTTTGATTGATAAGGTGATTGGCCAAGAGCACATGAAAAGAGCGCTTGCAATATCACTTGCAGGAAAGCATCACCTGCTCATCAGTGGTGCTCCCGGAACTGGAAAAAGCATGCTGGCAAAGTCTGCCGGCGAACTGGTGCCCGAACGAGCACTGGGAGACCGGATAAGGGCGGGGAGTGAGACAGGCCCACTTGTTCAGCCGCATCATACAGCCAGCTACGCCCAGCTTATCGGAACGACGGAAAAGCCGGGAATCATAGCCCTTTCGCACAAAAGAATATTGCTGATGGATGAATGGGCGGAATTCGACCGCAGAGCTATAGAAAGCCTGAGACAGCCACTCGAAGAGGGCGTCATTCATGGAGAGCAATACGACTTCGTCTGCATAGCAACTACGAATCCCTGCCCATGCGGTTTCTATCAGTCGAGAGCGAGGAAATGCAAGTGCGCCAAGGAAAGCCTGACGGTGTATCAGAAAAAGATATATGGACCCGTATCGCAAAGATTCGACTTGATCGTATTTTCAGATGAAGAGACCGGCAGCAGGTTCAAATACCGGATAGCGAGTGAGTCCATCACAGGGAAAAAGATCAAAAGTGACATAAAAAGAGTGAGGAGCATGCAGGCCGAGAGGGAATCAAAACTTGTACGAATAAGTCCCGAATCAGGAAGAATCCCCAGAAGAGAATCGAGACTCGGTCTCATCGAATTCATCAACGAGTCCGTATCGGATTCATGCAAGAAGTGCTTATCAGAAGCCGTTTCAATCCATAAATTAAGCCAGAGGACCGCCGATGCCATCTTGCTGGTAGCGAGAACAATCGCAGACCTGGATGCATCAGAACAAGTCGAGGTCGCCCATATTGCAGAGGCAACAGAATACGCGGTTAAAGAAAACCCCTTCCGATGAGGCGAAGGGGTTTTTGATTTTTATTAGAACGGGTTACGTCCGCCTCGAACTTCGAAATGCAGATGCACGCCGGTCGATCGTCCGGTATTTCCCATCTTTCCGATCTGCTGGCCTTTGGCAACCGTTGCTCCAACGCTTGTATCCACCGCATCCATATGGGCATAAAGCGTCTGCATGCCGTTTGGATGCTGGATTACGACATAGCTACCGTACCCTCCGTTCCATCCGCCTTCCTTTGCAATAACGACTCGTCCGGCTGCGGCAGCATAGATAGGCGCCCTGAGGCTCGAAGCAAGGTCGACTCCGTTTCCTCCGTGGATTCCCTGAGTCCTGACTCCGCCCTTGATAGGTCTTGAGAAATAGCCTGCTGATGCCGTAGTTACGGCCGCTGGCTTCTTTGTATCAGTTGCAGGCTTGCCCTGATTCGTATTCTTCTTGTTTTCAGCCACCGTAAGTGAACCTTCGGCATCAGGAATGATGACCTGCGTACCTACGGCAAGCTTTGCCCCGTCTTCAAAGCTGTTGAACTGGGCTATTTCATTGATATCGCTGCCATAAAGCTTTGCGATAGACTCGAGGGTATCGCCCTTCTTAACCGTATACTGAACGCTCGAAATAGGCATGATTACGAGAACTTGGTCAGGCTGAGGAGGCGTGCCTTTCTTCATATCGTTTGCCCAAAGGATAGTATTCACATTTACTCCGTACATTCGGGCGATCTGCTCGAGCGTATCGCCCTTTCGAACCGTATAAAGGCTGATTCGGTTGGAGCTGATGTCCTTATCGAACAAGTCAGTTTCACCCTTTACGGTAGGAGCATTTTCATTGGTAAGAGCCTCCCCGCCCACCATTGAAGACGCAACCTTGAACTGCTGGCGGCTTTCCGCAGAAGAAGAAGCCGAGGCATCGGGAACCCTGGCAGCACTCAAAACGTTCATTGTCTGGATATTTCGGTCTACAGGCTGTATCTCATCAGCCTTCTTTAGGCCATGAGACTCGAAAACCGAAGAAAGGATGGAGAACATGTCAGCCGAGCTCTCCTTTGGAAAAAAAGAAATGCCGATCATCGAAATCGCCAGAACTGAAGTGATTCCGACTACGGATTTGTTCCGCAAAGTGAATCGCTTCTTATTTGTCACCAAGGGATGTGGAAAAGAGGACTTATCCCGAGGGTCTTGAGGGGTATTTAAAATACGTTTAGGGTTAGATTGTAAGCTCTGGATTCTGGAATATGGCTATAAATAAAGCCTTTCTGAGTGCTGAATGTGCGGGTGTTATATATGGTATTTGATTTGGCACTCATTTGTCAATATCTTGCTATGAAGGTAAAATAATGGGTAATTATGACCGAAAAACCCGGATTTGGGGGCCTCGAGAAGGCATTTGAAAACGACGTTCCACAAGAAGCGGAAGGAGTCAGAGTATCGCACGCCGTACACGAAAAAACCGGACCAACGAAGAGGGAACAAGGATCTGGAAATAAGCCCAGGAGGCGGGCAAGAGCCTCGGAATCCGTTGAAGTTACTACAAACACCGTCTTGGCCGACCACTTTTCGAAGATAAGCGACCTGATTGACTTAGGTGACAAGGCTTCGGCAGAAAAGCAGCTTTCGATACTTAAGCGAAAGGTGCACGACGGATACATCGTCGAGGACAAGTCGAAAGAAGAAAAGGCCAAACCCTTCATCAAGCCGAGAAAAATAGAAGGTGAGCAGCTTGCAGCACTCAAGGAGAACCTCAAGGGTTTTGAAGAGGAGATTTCAGCAATGGAAACACCTCAACCCCCAAAACCGGACATGCAAGATGACCACTTTACGGATGCTGAAATCATCATGCCTGACTCTGAAGCATGGAGAAAGAAGGCGAGATCTTTGCTTTCGGAAGGCGGAGAAATAATTGATGCCGAAATAACAACAGATAAAGAGGCTTCATCAGCTCCTGGAACAGAACCCGTGCCTGCCGGGAAGCGGCAGAATGAGGCAAAAGAGGAGAAGGCTCGGCTCAAAGCGCGGAGAGCAAGACGGGAGGCTGACTATCTCAATGACGATTTCGACTGGGGAAATGTTCCTTCGGATGAAGAGCAGAGGAGAAGGTCAGCGGCGACCCCCGCTTCGCCGATCAAAACAACAGCAAAGCCGATCGCGTCTGAAGAGGCGGAAATCCCCGCAACAGACGCCCAAGCAAAGCCGGAAAAATTAAAAGCTGATGGCGGACAAGGACAAGAAGCTGGCGCTCCGGTACAGGAAGTACCTGAATTGAGGACTGCCGATCAAGCGGAGCAGAAGAGACGAGATGAGCGGGAGAAAAAAGACGAGGCTGAGAGACTGGCAATTTTCAATACTTCATATTCAAGAGGAGCGGAAGGGTTTGCAGACTTTGACGAAGCGTTCGACGACAAGGGGTTCAAGGCTTTTATGGATGCGTATGAGCGCCAGAACGGAACCACTGGAACATACGAGGAGGCACTTGAGAATGGAAACGAGGCCTATCTGAGCGAATCCCATGAAATCTATTCCAAAGCACGGCATGTCGCGATAGAACTCGCCGGAATGCACGCATCCGAACTTGGAAACCTGACAGGGAGCACGCTCAGCCTGCCTGCAGAGGCGAAGCAAGAAATAGACGCATACGTAAGCAGGCTGCTATTTGAAACAGGGAACAAGAAACACATCGATGAGCTTTATTTCAGCATTCAGGCTTTCAAGGAAGGACCGGCGAAAGTTGCCGAAGCGGAGGAGGAACTGCAGGAGGAGCTTAAAAGATTCGATGCTGCAGACATCGCTGACCTGAAAGAACGATTCTTGTCGGAAGTAAGGGCAAGAGACGAACACCTCCGATACGCAGATCAACTGGAAGAGATGCTTGCGGGGAAAAAGGCACTAGAACCGGCGCCGGAGATATATCACAGAAATATTGAGGTTCCCTCACAAGGAGCAATCAAACGTCATTACGACAAGATCAATGACTATCTGGATCCGGGTCAGAAATATTCCATCAACAGGATGGTCCGAGATCTTGGTATCAAGGAGAACGCCGCGCAGGATCTCGTTGATGAACTGGCTCAGGCAGGGATTCTCGAAAGAGTTGACTCGGATGAGAATCTTGGCAGCGACGCGCAATACCATCCAATCCGAACAGTCGAAAGCAAGATTTCAAGACCGGGCACAGAAGCAGCAGGGCTTAAGCCACTTGCAGGAAGAGAAAAGACGGGAGAAAAAGCAGAAGCGACGATCAAAAAAGAGAAAGACGCAAAGCCATTGGGAATGTACGGCCGGTACAAGCAAATTGGAAAACTTGTCGAAGAAGGGTACATCACGGAGGCACAAATGAAAGGGGTTGGAGGATTTTTCGGAAAGATATTCAGATCGACTAGCATCATCAAGGCGACTGCGGAAGGCATACGCAACAGGCATTCTCAAGAGAAATGGGAGGCGCAAAAGATGCTTAAGGACCTCGAAGGAATGGAGCTCTGGGAACTGAAGACCAAGAAAGACTACCAGACGCTCAGAAAGAATCTCCTTGTCCATCTGGAACCGAGCAAAAAGATCAGGGACGCATTCGGAAAGGAGCTGGCTAATAGGATCCGTCAAAACCTCCGAAACACGGTGGGAGCGGGGGACGGAAGCGCTGAGGGAACAGGCAAGGTAGAAACGCTCGAAAGACAGCAGGAAGTGCTCGATACAGTCAGGAAGAACCAGCGGACACAGAGAGACAAGGAAGCAGCATTGAACAAGAGGGCCGGGGTTCGGTACGGAGAAAATGAGTACTCCAGCGGAACAAATTTCGAAAGCGACTACGGACAAGTCCTGGATGAGAGTGAGATCGTGGCACTTGAGCAGGAAGTCGACGAGTCATTCAGGGTAACGATGGCAAAGAAAGTGGCGAAACTCCTCGAGAAAGAAACGGCAAATATGCAGACCCCCTTCAGCAAGTTTGCCCAGGAAATCGAATCGATATTCACAAACTCAAAAGGTGAAACGGCAATAGGTTCGGTGAGCGGCCAAGACGCCCGAAGGATGATCCTTCAAATCCTGAGAGACAAGCAGGAAGACCTTAGGAAGAAAAGTGCAGGGAAATCAGACTTCCGGCTCGCCGCAATCAGCAGACTCCTAAACAAAATCACGAAATATGACCAAGCAGCTTAAGAACATAGACGGAGAATTGCTCAGATCATCGATAGCAAAAAGTGACTTTAAGACCGCCAAGAAGCTGATCGATAAGTTTCTTGATCAGGAACCCACGAAGGCGGACAAAGGGGAGGTATACGTCGAGACCATAGCTCTCTATATGGACCTCGTGAACTCCATGAACGACTCGTACATCAAGCAGCTCAAGAGCATGACAGAGACCCTGAAGACGATAGACGCGGGGGAGTCTGAAGTGAACAAGGAAATTCAGATCATCCGAACGAAGAAAAAGCTCAGATCAATCGTGCAGGAAGACGACCTCGACTAAGACAAGGAGAGCATGAAGTGAAAGCCCGCCGCAAGCGGGCTTTTCCACGCCTGAATTTTTGCTCAAAACTCATATGATATAGTGTCTGAACATCATGTCCGACAATACAAATTCAAACCTATTTTATCCAAAAGAAGCTGAAGGAGAAGCTGCGTATCTTAAAGGGCTGAACCCCGAACAGAAGAGGGCGGTGCTTACAACGGAAGGACCGCTGCTCATCCTGGCAGGAGCCGGGGCAGGCAAGACAAAAACCATCACGCATAGGATCCTCCACCTTATAAAGTCAGGGGTTCCCGCGGAACAGATCCTCGCGATCACCTTCACCAACAAGGCTGCAAAGGAGATGCGAGAGCGGGTGATGAAACTCATCGGACAGGACAGCGCGCTGCATCTTCCAGTACACGCATATTCAGACCAGCGAGGTCGCCCTATGATGTCGACGTTCCACTCGCTTTCGGTAATGATTCTCAAGGAGTCAGGAACGCATGTCGGAGTTCACAAGAACTTTGTCATCTATGACCGAGGAGATTCGAAGTCCACGGTCAAAGAGGCACTTGTCCAGCTCGGGCATGATCCGAAGCAGATGGATCCGGGAAAGATCCTGTCGATCATCTCAAAACAGAAAGGGGACTTTACGTCACAAGCAGAATACGAGGCGCAGCACGGGGACGATTTCTTTGGCGGCATCGTTTCCGAAGTTTGGAAGAAGTACGATGCCGCCCTTCAGAAAGAGAAGGCTCTCGACTTCGATGACCTTCTTTTCAAATGCGCGCACCTGCTATCAACTCATCAGGCTGTCAGAGAGTTCTATCAGCAAAAATGGAAATACGTGCACATCGACGAGTACCAGGATACGAACCAGGTACAGTACCGAATCGCCGAGCTTCTTGTAGGCAAAGAGCAGAACATTGCAGTGGTAGGAGACGCCGATCAGTCAGTGTACGGATGGCGAGGAGCGGACATCAAGAATATCCTTAAGTTCGAAGAGGACTATCCGCGAGCGACAGTCATATTGCTGGAAGAGAACTATCGGTCAACGCAGACAGTTCTTAGAGCGGCCAATAAGGTGATCGAAAAAAACATTTACAGAAAGAAGAAGAACCTGTTCACGAAGAATGAGGAAGGGGACAAGATCAAAATCTATACCGCATATGACGAAGGCGATGAGGCAAACTTCGTTGCCAACGAGACGCGGTCCCAGCTCGACAAGGGAATCAAGGGCAGCGAGATCGCCGTTCTATTCAGAGCCAACTTCCAGTCACGAGCACTTGAAGAAGCATTCCTGAGAAAGAACATTCCGTATACCCTTCTTGGAACAAAGTTCTTCGAACGAAAGGAAGTTAAGGACGCGCTCTCATATATCAGGGCAGCGATGAACCAGGACTCTACCGCTGATATCAAGCGGGTGATCAATACGCCGGCACGAGGCATCGGAAAGACGACTCTTTTGAAAATTATCGAAGGAAAGGAGCATGAGCTTCCGGCAGCCGCACAGTCAAAGTTGAGGGACTTCCGAGCGATCCTCTCAAGCATCGCAGCGAAGGCACAGAAGGAGAAAGCGTCAGACGTGGTCAAGTACGTCTTGCTTATCTCAGGACTTGAGAAGTTCCTCAAGGAAGACCTCGATGAAGAACGACTCGAGAACGTGCGAGAGCTTGCAACACTTGCAGTGAAGTACGACGATATGCCGCCACCGTCTGGAATCGAAAAGCTCCTTGAAGAGGCTTCGCTCGCCAGCGACCAGGACGATATGGACAAGAAGACGACCATGAACAACTCACGAAAGACCCAGGTAAATCCTGAAGATTCAGTAAAGCTTATGACGGTTCACGCTTCGAAAGGTCTTGAATTCGACAATGTATTCGTGACAGGCCTTGAGAAGGATCTTTTTCCACATGCTCGACGAGCCAGCGAGGAAAATATGTCGCCGGAACAGGAAGAGGAAGAACGACGACTTTTCTATGTAGCACTCACCCGAGCACGAAAGAAGCTGTACCTTTCACATGCGAATGTCCGAACGATCTTCGGAAGCAAGCAAGTAACGCTCCCTTCGGAATTCCTGTCGGACATAGAAGAGGACCTTATAGAGAAAGAAGAGCCGATTTCAGGCATCAAATCCATCTTCATCGACTTCTAAGCGAAGCACCTTCCAGGTTTCCCGCTGTGAAATCCGGTAATCAACCCTGAGACCGCCTTACAAGGGCGGTTTTGTGGTATATTCGATACACGCATGTGCACAAGCTGTGCATAAAAACCCATGTTTCAGAAGAAATCACTTGGTCAAAACTTCCTTCGGTCAGAAAAAGCCCTTAATCAGATGGCTGATGCTGGGGATATCACTGAATATGTTGATAACATTGTGGAAATAGGACCAGGGGAAGGGGTTTTGACTGAAAAAATCCTTAATAAAAGGCCTAAAAACCTTGTTTTGATCGAAAAAGACGATCGACTTATCCCCATTCTCTGCGAGAAATTTGATCTGGAAAAGACGGAAGAGGGTGAAAACAGATACGAAAGCAAGTTGAAGAAGGGGAAAACCACAAAAATAACGCTTATCCATGAGGATACGACCGAAATTGAGTCATTTCCTGAACTTTTCAGAAGCCCTTTGTCCAAGGATCTCACTGAAAACCCGGTCAGGGAGTCCGGATACAAAGTAATAGCGAATATTCCGTACTATATTACCGGCCTCATTATTCGACAGCTCTTTTCTCAGGCCATTTTGCCAGAAACAGTGGTGCTCCTTATGCAAAAGGAGGTTGTTGACCGTGTAGTTTCCCAAGGCACAGACAACGAAGGGAAGGAGAGTCTTCTTTCAGCCAGCATAAAGTTTTACGGAACGCCGAAAAAGGTTGCCGTTGTTCCAAAAGGAGCCTTTGTTCCAGCGCCAACTGTAGATTCTGCCATTCTTTCAATATCAAATATAAAAAAGCCGGAAGCGAAGCTCGAGCAGGCATACTTCGAGATTGCAAAGAGGGGATTTGCCCATAAAAGGAAACGATTAGCGAAGAACCTGGATGGAGTTCTCGGCAAAAAGGCCAAGGAATGGGAAGAGGTGCTGGCCAAAGAAAGCCTTGATGTGAATGTGAGGGCTGAAGAAATATCATCTGAAACATATGCCCGGCTAGCTGTGAGAATACTGAATGACATTGCCTAGCATGATTGCTATACTGTTTTGCAGTTATGGCACTAGAGCTTCCCCATAAAAAAGTATTGGTACTCGCATCGGTCTGCGCATCGGTCATATTGATCGTATTTTCATTCCAGCTGGCCAAGGAGCGGAAGTCCAAAGTAGGCACTGCCGGAAACTCCGGTCAGATCGTAGCAGGCGAAAGCATCGAGAGCCGCATTGCTGACAAGCGAATCCTTGCAGCCCTCCAGGATGCACAGATCGCGAGCCTTAAGGCCACATCCTCAAATCCATTTGCTCCGCTGCCGACGGACACCGTCAGTGACAGGTTCTCAAAAGACGTATTTTCAGCATTTCTAAAGTACAATTCCGATGAAAATACAGACCTGAGTGCGGTCTCTCAGGATGCCGTGAACAATATAGATACGAAAGATCTTCCGAAATATCGATATAACCTTTCAAACATAAGGCTTTTTATTGCAAAGGACACAAATGAAATAAAAAATTATGGCGAGAAATTCGCTATCGAATACATAGGAGGACTCATGCCGGTAAATGCGGAGCCTGAAAAGTACCAGTCATTGAAGAACCTCGCTTTGGTGTACAAAAATGTTGCAGACAGACTCCTGAGCGTCCAGGTGCCTGACAAAGTGGCAAACCTCCATCTTGAACTGACAAACAGCTTCCAGCTTCTCAGCGAACTGTTGCCGATAATCGAAGACCAGACAAAAGACCCTCTCAAGTCGCTGCTCGCCCTCAGCATGGTCCAGGAAGCCATGTCAAAACAAGTGACGCTATTCACAGATATACGAAATTTCTTCAACCAGAATGGTATAATTTACGGCGATCAGGAGATGGGTCGAGTCTGGAATATGGACATCGGCAGCTCTTCGCCGATGCAATAATAAATAATGAACATTGCAAGCAGAAAAATAATCTCCGTCACGCTCATACTGGCCTTTTTCTTCGGTCCTTTGGCTGGACCCATTGCGTATGCCCAGACAGGAACAGGCAACCAGCAGACAAGCCAGACTTCTCAGACACAGCAAACGAACGTTAGCACATTCGGTACCGTCAATCCCGGCCAAGGAACAGCGTACCAAGGAGGAGCACAGAGCGGGGGAACGACAGTGAGCGCTTCAGGCATAGCAACAAACCTGGTAGGCTGCTCAGCCGGGGCACTTCTCGGACAACTTGCCTCATACGGCATAAACAAGCTCATCAACAGCCTTACAGACCAGGTGAAAAGCGCAACAGGTCAGCAAGTGCCGACTGACGACCAAGGCCAGCCGCAAAAAGACATTCAGAGCAATACAACCCTTGATACCTCGGCCCGATCAGGACAGCTCATCATGGGAGTGCCTATAGGAGCCAGCTTTGACGCCATTGCATGGTGCCTCCTCAACGGAACCATCGAGGCCATCGCTGATGCAACTATCGCATGGGCAAATAGCGGTTTCGAAGGAAGCCCGGCATTCCTTGAGAACCCTGAGACATTCTTCCAGGAACTAGCGGATATCGAGGCCCAGAACTTCATTTCAAGCGTTGCATACAATACAGCAGGATACAATGTCTGTGAGCCATTCAGAGTCGAACTTGCCATCGGCTTGGCTAACTCGTACAGCAATCAGACGGGCAGGAATAGGTTCAACAAGGTAGCAAGCTGTTCAATGGACCAAATGCAAGCCGCACTCATGAGCAGCTCGGTCGGTTACGGAGTGGAGGTCGGAGGAGGTCCTGGAAAAAACAAAGACCTTACGGGGTACTGGACCGCATGGGGACAGGCAAGGAAGAGCCAGAACAATGTATGGGGCTCATGGATTGCAGCAAATGACTTCCTATATGGGGAAATTGAAAAGAAGGGAAATACAGTGAAGTTCGAGCTCGGACTCAATAACGGATGGCTCAACTTTGCGCGATGCGAGGATCAAGAGGCGGCAAAGAAAGGTGACAGGAGTAGCTGTAAGACATATACACCAGGAAGCCTCGTACAGTCTTCACTTGAGAAGAATTTGGACATACCCAAAGACAGGCTTGTAATGGCACAGAAATTTGATCAGGTTATAAGTGCCGTCATTGAAAATCTGATCAAGGTTGCATTGAACAAGGTACTCGAAGAGTAGCTCTGCAAGAAACTCTCAATACCTAAAACGAGACCGCTTGTACACACATGTTCAGGCGGTTTTGCTTTCTTTTGATGTATAATGAGCTCATATTTCCAGGAAACCTGGTTTTGAATGCACATGCGTTTTTTTAAAGAGAACACGAAGAAGGTTATCGCGGGACTGATTCTGGCAATATCGGTTTTTTCACTCTCAATACCAGTCACGAGCGAGGCGGTTGGAGTAATGACCGACCCTCAGACAGGAGCGGTCATGACAGGCCAGGCAGTCGGGACAAACGTCAACGCTCAGGAGACAGGGAGCGACGCTCCGGATGCAATCGTATGTATCGAGACCACCGTAGGAGTCGTTAGCGGAATCAGCATAGAAGGGTGTGCTGCCAGAGTAGCTTTCATATTCCTTCAATTCACATCCTGGTTCGTATACTTCGCAGCGATTGCATTCAATGCATCACTGGACTTTGGACTAAATATGACCAGCTTCATGGAGAGTTTCCCGATAGTGGAGCTCGGATGGAGAACGTTCCGAGACCTGACAAGCATATTCTTCGTATTCATCATCCTGTATATCGCCATCAATACCATCTTGGGAAATAGCAGCTATGGCATCAAGGCGCTTCTCGGAAAAGTCATCATCGGCGCAATCCTCATAAACTTCAGCCTCTTCTTTACCAAAGTCGTTATAGACCTTTCAAACGTCGCGGCGCTTCAGTTCTATGCGAAAATCATGGAGTCTGCGGAAAAACACGATACCACTGCAAGCACGGGAGAAGGCGGCTCCAAGCCTGTAGGCCAATGGAATAGCGGCATCTCTGCGCAGTTCGCCAATGCAATGGGACTCCAGACCGTATGGAATACCGATGCCGGAGTATCAGGAACACAAAAGCTCGCACTCAATGCCGGAAATTTCATCATTGTCGGATTCATGGGAGGAATATTCATGCTTTCAACGGCCGCAGTATTCTTGGCTGGAGCAATCATGTTCATTATCAGAAGCCTGGTATTTGTATTCTTGATGACCCTTTCGCCCCTGGCATTCATGGGTAATATCCTGCCTTCGACAAAAGGGTACGTGAAAGATTGGTGGTCAAAGCTCTATGCGAATGCCATTTTTGCACCCGTATACATGGCCCTCATGTACGTGACGCTCGCCATGGTCCTGGGACCTGACAGCAAGAGCAAAGCTAATTTCATCGACATGTTCAGAGGTGACTTCAACTTCTCAAACACCGTCATGACATTCATTATCCTGAATGGCCTCATGCTCGGATGCCTTTTGACCGCAAGCAAGCTCGGAGCGACAGGTGCGGGGTGGGCAAGCTCGGTGGCAGGAAAGGCGACGTTTGGAACAGCTGGATGGCTTGGCAGGAACAGCGCAGGTCGTATCGCAAGCCTTGGCGCAGACAGATTCGCACAGTCCTCGATGGCCGGAAGCTTCCTCGGCAGACAGGCCTTGCGAGGAATGAGAGGCGTAGGCAATTCAAGCTTTGATGTGAGAGGGAAAGATTTCATGAAGAAATATAACCTTGGAAAAGGTGCCGAGAAGGGCTTTTCCGGTACCCAGGATGACAAGCAAAAGTATCTCGAAGACTACGGCAAGTCACTAGGAAAAGCAGGTAAGGCAAAGTTCACTGAAAACCAGCTGAGCAAGCCGACTCTCGGCGGCCTTATCAACAGAAGAAATAAGACTGTAGGATCTTCATACAAGGTTGAGGAGATCGAGGAGAAGGTGAAAGACGAAAAGGAGAAGCTACGAGAGTTCTCAGAAAGAGACGACGTCAAGGAGTTCAAAGAGCTCGTGCGTGATTACAACCAAGGAAAGTTTGACGGTACCGACCAGAGACATGACAAGATGGTTGAACTGGAGAGACAGCTTAGAGGAGAGCAGGTTGAATTCATCGATGCTGCAGGGAATGATGTTAAATACAAGGCTGCGGATGTTGTCAAGGGGACCACAGTCAACGTAAGAAAGAACATCGATGAGTACGGCAAAACAAAGGGCGCTTACAAGAAGACATCGAAAAGCAGAGGAATACTGTAAAATAAAAATCACATGAACAGACCTTCCCTTCAAGAATTAATGGAAACCAAAATGGAGCAGATGCCATCTGTAGTCAAAGAGGTTTTTAACTCTGAAAGTACGGGCGAATTGATCGGAAAAATCGAGCAGACATACGAACTTAACGAAGATCAGGTCGGGTTGCTTGCGGACGAAATCGGATACGTACTCTTCGGTGTTTCATCCATAACAGCATTCAAAAAGAATATCCAGGAGAATCTAGGCCTTGTTCCAAGCAAGGCATTGGCAATCAGTACCGAGATATACGGCTCGATCTTCCAGCCCGTTAAGAAGTTTCTCAAGGATATCGACGAAAGCGAGCTTGATCCTATGCAAAAGCGTTCAATGGACGGAATGTCACCATTGACAAGACCTTCTCTCTCATCGCAGATTCCGATCAAAAGCCAGCAGTCCATCCCGGCGATACCAACACCTTCAGTCACACCGGCAGCCGCAAGAATTCCCGCAGCTGAAGTTCATAACGAAGGCGGCATTCTTGACCTCGATTCAGAATCATTGAATCATCATGATATCCTCAGCGAAATTGAGAACCCGACGCCTTCAGTTGTCCAGAAACAGGTTTCGATTCTTCCCGAAGAGTCACATCTTGAACTCGAAGAAGGGGAGACTCACGACGTTGAAAACGAATCAGGCTATCAGCCACAGCAAATGGCATCAATGCAGGGTTCGTTTGGAAACAACGCTGCAATGTTCAGCCAAATTTCAGTTGGATCAATCCATCACGACATCGTGCCAAACCTCAACGGTTTTAAACCTCTGGCTCCATCTTCTGAGATAGCTCCAGCCGATGTCGAGACCATGAATTCTCAGGCAGGGGTTCACCTGTACACCCCAATCACAGACCCATTACAGAAAGCGACAGAAACCGCTCAAAAGCTTGGTCAGAAACTTGAAGGAGTGGTCACGAGCGCACCGAAAGAGGTATATGTTGCCCAAAAGCCAAGTGCCACAAAACTCGATCCGTACCGAGAACCGATCGAGTAATACAAGAAACCCCGCACTGCATAACAGTGCGGGGTTTTGCTATACTGTATCCATGACAAATTCCCTAGAACAGATCAGTGACAAATTCCAAGACCTCCCGGAAGACGCACAGGCAGCCATCAGGCAGTTCGAATATGACAAGGCGCTTAGGGCAATCCACATGAAATACAAGCTTCACATTGACCAGGCAGCTTCGCTTGAAAAGGCGGTAGCAAATGTTGTCTTCGGTGAGATCCGACCGCAGACGCTTATCAGCATCATCCAGAACGAGCTGCGACTCGATGCAGAGCTGGCAAAACAGGTCGCATTCGACGTGAACGAACGCATCCTTATGCCCATTCAGGAGATAATGCGAAACATTCAGAGAGAAAGTGCTGTATAATGACTTCAGCATAAAAGAAGCATGAAGTATCAGGTACCACAATTCATCGAGGTAGAGGACAAGATCTTCGGCCCATTCACATTTCGACAGTTCGTATACATGGTCGGAGCCCTTGGAATCTGCTTTATTGCATACAGAATGCTGCCTTTGCTGGTAGCCATACTGGTCATGATTCCGGCAGGAGGACTCGGAGCAGCTCTGGCATTCTACCGGCCAAATAAGCGGCCATTCATCGAAATGGTTGAATCAGCATTCAACTTCATGATCACCAGCAAGCTGTATATCTGGAAGAAGGAGGAAAAGAAAGTCGAGCCGAAAACAACCGAGGAAATCATCCAAGCAGCAAAGTCGTCCATAGTCGTTCCGAGACTTTCGGAAAGCAAGCTGAAAGACCTCACATGGAGCCTGGACATCAACGAGACAATCTACTCACGAGAGACAGGGAAGCTTGAAGCAAAGCCTCAGGCGCAGACAAAGAGACCTTTCTAAGGAATTAGGATATAATTGCAGCGAATACAATGGCAATCGACGCAAAACCAACACAGGCATTCGTACCGATCAAAGAAATACGCGACGGAGTCATCATGCTCAAGGACGGCAGCATGAGAGCCATTTTGCTTGCCTCATCTTTGAACTTTGCCCTCAAGTCAGCCGATGAGCAGCAGTCGATCATCTTCCAATTCCAGAACTTCCTCAACTCGCTGAACTTCAGCGTCCAGATCTATACACAGTCAAGGCGCCTTGATATTAGGCCGTATATTGCACTTTTGGAAGAGCGACTGAAGGACCAGGTCGGAGACCTCATGAAGATGCAGACCCGCGAATACATCGAGTTCATCAGAAGCTTTACGGAATCAAGCAGCATCATGACGAAGAGCTTCTTCATCGTGATCCCATACAGCCCGCCGATTGCAAGCGGGGTAAGTGCCATCAAGAAAGGATTTTTCGGCAATAAGACAAATGTTGCCGACGAAAAATCTACATTCGAAGAAAACCGTAGCCAGCTCCAGCAGCGAACACAGGTGGTAGAGCAAGGGCTCGTACGTTGCGGAATCCGAATCGCAGAACTTGGAACAGAAGAACTTATCGAGTTGTTCTACAAGACATTCAACCCAGGTGACGCAGAGAAGCCGATCAATCTAGGCAACAAGTAATCTTTGGTGCTATAATTTGCGGGATTATGGGACTTCTTGATTTCCTCGCACCTAAAAAAAATACGGATAATGCCATCGCATCCGTTCTTCCTCAGGAAATCTACCAGTCCGGAGTCCTTGAGCTTCAAGACATCATCGCCCCTTCAGCGTTGAAAGTAAGCCCGCGAGCGCTTAACCTCGGAGACAAGCTCGTTCGAACATTCTTCGTTATCTCATACCCTCGATTCCTCTCGGAGAGCTGGTTCGCGCCGATCATCAACCTCGACAAGATTTTCGACATCTCCATTTTCATCCACCCGATCGATACGGCATCGGTTCTTCGAACCTTCCAGAAGAAAGTAGCCGAGGTTCAGAGCCAGATCCACCTTCGGGAAGAGAAGGGACTCGTGCGAGACCCGGTTCTCGATACTGCATACCAGGACCTTGAAGCGCTCCGAGACAGCCTCCAGCAGGCACAGGAGAAGATCTTCGACGTAGGCCTTTACATTTCAATCTACGGTGAAAACGAGAACGAGCTCGACAAGATCGAGTCCGAAATCAAGTCTATCCTCGAAGCCAGCCTTGTGTACCTCAAACCTGCTCTTTTCCAGCAGGAACAAGGCTATAAGAGTGTTCTTCCTATTGCCGACGATCAGCTCAAGATCCATTCAAAGCTCAATTCATCTCCGCTTTCAAGCATCTTCCCATTTATCTCATTCGACCTTACGTCAGACAAAGGTATTTTGTACGGTATCAACCGGCACAACTCGAGCCTCATCCTTTTCGACCGATTCTCGCTTGAAAACTACAACTCGATCACCTTTGCCAAGTCAGGTTCTGGTAAGTCATACATGACCAAGCTTGAGATTCTCAGGTCAATGATGTTCGATACGGACGTTATCATCCTAGACCCGGAGCGAGAATATGAATACCTTGCAGAAGCCACAGGAGGTCGGTTTTTCAATATTTCACTTACATCAGAGCACCACATCAATCCATTCGACCTTCCGGTTCCTCGAGAGGACGAGTCAGGAGCTGATGTTCTCCGATCAAACATCGTAAGCCTTGTAGGGCTCTTCCGAATCATGCTGGGAGGCCTTACACCTGAAGAAGATGCCATCGTAGACCGAGCCATCACGGAAACTTATGCCCTTAAGGACATTACGCCTGAGTCAAACTTTGCATCGGTTGAGCCGCCGCTCATGTCAGACTTTGAGCTTGTACTCGCCGGCATGGAAGGAGGAGAGTCACTCGTGCAGCGACTGACGAAGTATACGAAAGGTACATGGTCTGGATTCATCAACCGACCTTCAAACGTCGATATCAACAAGAAGCTCGTAGTATTCTCGCTTCGGGACATGGAAGACGAGCTCAAGCCGGTTGCCATGTATATCGTAATGCACTTCATCTGGAACCAGATTCGAAAGGAGCTCAAGAAGCGACTTATGATCATTGATGAGGCATGGTACCTCATGAAGTCTGAAGATACGGCTTCATTCCTACTTGGTTTGGCAAAACGAGGGCGAAAGTACTATCTCGGCCTCGCGACAATCACACAGGACGTTGAAGACTTCCTTAAGTCGCCATATGGTTTGCCGATCATCACGAACTCATCGATCCAGATTCTCTTGAAACAGTCGCCTTCGTCCATCGACGTGGTGCAAAAGACCTTCAACCTTACAGATGAGGAAAAATACCTGTTGCTTGAATCAGATGTAGGAGAGGGGATCTTCTTCGCCGGCCTCAAACATGTAGCCATCAAAGTAATTGCATCTTACACGGAAGACCAGATCGTAACTTCTTCACCTTCACAGGTACTCAATATGAAGCGAGCTCGAGCAGACCTTGCAAATAAAGGCCTTTTGGGATCACAAGGTATCGACGATGCGATAACTGCAGGGAACGGCGGAAATGCACCGACAGGAATAGATGCCGCAAACGTACCAGCTTCATCGGCACAAGAAACGGCTGTAGAGCCTGATTTTCTCAGAAAAATAAACCAAGGAATGTAAAGGTAGTCCGGGCACGAAGTTGGTGACAAGACGAGCTGGGGTTACAATACAGGCATGGCAGAAATGACAGCTGACAACGATATCGAGGCACAAGAGGAAGCTGATGCTGGAGAACGTCGCGCAAGAATGCAGGCGTACTACAAGTCCGGCCAAAGAGTAAGCAGAGGCGCATTCCTGAAAAATGCCCAGATGAGCGGATTGCTGAACAGGGCACTTGACGAGGAGAAGCAGAAGCAGCTCGGACTCGATTCGGAATCCCGACGCAAAGCGGCAGAGGAAGGGGAAAAATTCGACTATGTTGATTTCACATTTGTCTTATGTGTCGGAGCTTTTTACGACTTTCTTTCTTTCATACTCAACCTTATTCCGGTCGTAGGAGGAGTCGCTTCCGCGCTTACGGTAACACCCATCGCGATGATAAACCTGTTCATCATGTACAGCAAAAG
>DASWWM010000010.1:0-24690 GCA_036405975.1 Minisyncoccota bacterium
AATGAACCTGTGCGGGCCAGTCTTCAGGTACCTGCTTGCCTGCATATCGGAAAGATGCTCTGGGACATCGACCGGAATGACACGGATATGTTGTATGGGAACGGAAACGCGCGCAGCCAGAACGACGATCTCGTACCGTTCTGGGTTCCGTGACTGGCTTATCGCCCATCGCGCGAAGCTCAAGGCGAAGTTAAGGTCAGCAACCGAAGAGTTGCCGCAGGCGCAAAATACGAACGTTCTATCGGGTCTTCGATTCATATGTGTTTTTCTTAAATGCCAGCATCATTATTTCCCTGAGTCGAGCATCCACGACCTCGTGAGAATAATGAGCGATGACGTGTCTTCTTCCGGCCAGCCCCATGCGACGGGCAAGGCAAGGGTCCGCCGCCACCTTTCGCATGGCAGCAGCCATCGCCTGGATATCATCCTCATCGACGAGTATCCCCGTGACCTCATCGACTACGGCATCCTTGATGCCCGCATGCCGAGTTGAGATGACGGGCAGGCACGATGACCCCGCTTCTAGAACCGCCACCGGAGTTCCTTCCCTGTCTCCGTTCGCGGCCACTTTTGAATGCTGGACGAAGCAGCGCGCCTGAGACATGAGTCCGACCACTTCCTCATGCGAACAGCTGGGCCTCAACTCAACCTTCGCTTCAAGTTTGAAATCGGAAACGATCCTCTTGCAGAGACCGTGAAGCGGACCCGAGCCGACCACGATAAGCCTTGCATCGGGGAAATCGTCGACGATTCGGGCGAATGCCATGATGGTAGAGTCCGGTGACTTCTTTTCGACAAGCCGGCCGACCGCCAAAAAGACTGGAGGATTGGATGACGGATCGGCCGGCTTGAACTTCTCGGTATCCACTCCGCATGAATTTAAGAAAATTTTATCTTTATCTGCCCCAAGCCCCTTGAGCGTTTCGGCCATCTCACGGGAAACAGCGACGATTGCAGTCGATGCCTCGAAAAGCGCCTTGTATTTTTTCTTATTCCTTCTCAAGACGTCGCTTCGAGAAGCATCATATCCGTGAAAGTGCGTAACAAGCGGAATGCCAAGAGAAGCGCAGATATTCTTCACGGAAACCCCTGTCGGGCCGAATTCCGCAAGCACTGCCTCCGTTCCGGAATCCTTGAGGTGCTTGCGGAATCTCATTTCAGAAAATCGCATCAGAAGGGACTTTCCCGCAAGCGCCAATGAAACCCTGTTCACGACCCGAAGCACGGCCGGCACCAGGCCCTGCTTGTACCCGAACGAAAGAAAGACATACGGTTCGGTGCCGAGACATGCGGCATGATGCCTGATGAATGTCTCAGAATACGTAAGAGGAGTATCCTTTACCACGCAGACTTTCGGCAGCTGGACCTGGCTGTTTTTCATACGACCCAATTATACCCTTTTGAAAACGGCCTAAGAACTGGACTCTGGGGCCGAGCCGTACCCTGGTATGAGCAGAAGCCGGCGAATAAATTCGCCGGTAACTTTTTCAGCCCCTGTATTGTTCAAATGCGTGCCGTCAGAGAAGTCCGAATAATCATCCAATTCAGCCTTGGAAAAGTCAGATATCAAGGACGCGCCATTCTTTTCAGCCAAAGAGCGTATGGCAGCATTGGCGGAACCGAGATAAGGATTCCTGGCTTCGACATCCGACGGCATGGGTGCAACAACCAGCACAGGAATCGCTCCCGCCGAACGGATCAGGCGCATTGTCCGCTGAAGATAGTCCAACTGCCGTTCAGAGGGCACGCATGACTGGGGATTCCTGCTGCATGCGACGATTTCTGCACGGACGGTTGCGCTTTCCGCAGATTTTCCGTCCGACGGTCTCTTTCTCTCCGTTACCGTAGATATGAATCCGCCTTGCACATACATTTCAAAAGGGCGGAGCTTGGCGGAATTCGTGCCCGTACCGAATACGCGCTCCCCGATTCTCGCGACGAGCATATGCATGGCAAGAGGGTCACGGATTGCGATGCCGTGAAGCGCGTCAGCAAGTTCCAAAGGCCTGTCGTCCAGAGTCTTGGTAAATGACTCAAGACCCTCATCCCTGAGCGTCTTCTCATAGAGCTCGATTGCTATTGCGCGAGGGATGCACGCGCCGATCCTCGACCTTTCCCTCAGAAAGGCATCCAGCAGAAAGTATGAATTCAACGGTGTCTGGAGCGGCGATGCCAAATTCGACAACCTGACCCCGTTCGTTTCCGCAACCCTCGGATCAAAAGACCTGTATGCATGCGACGAACCGAGGACGAGGATATCAGGACAAGGACCGGATGAGAGCTCGCCGTAAATCTTGCCGAAAAACCAATCAGTTGAATTAAAATTTGCCATCAGGACCCCCGGAACCATGACCATGCCTGCCGCATAAAGCAGCAATCCCACAGATCCGAATATGATCATTTTTTTGGCAAGGTCTTTCATCAGAATTGGAAGTATATGAAGGGAGCGCGTTCGTAAACCCCCAAGAATAAGATGGCGAAGATAAGAACGTAATACACGGACCACCTGAATGGTCTTGATGTGACAAACCGGAATCTGACCATGCGCGACAGCATCGCATCAGGATACTCCTGCACATATTCTACCGCGAACACTGCAACGATGAGAATCGGAATGATTCCAAGTCCAATATCGGACGATCCGAAGAGCCAATACGATACGCTTCCGCCCCCAAAGAATTCGCCCAAAGCTCCCGCAACGTCCGCGCCGAGCCTTCGTGGAATCCTCCATAGTACAAGCATCGCCTCGGAAAGCGACGAAGCCCTGAAGAAGATCAGGGTTATTGAAATCGCAGCAAACACAGCGAGTCTTTTCAGCAATGACGGCACCTTGAAAGCGAGAGAAGCCGGGAGGCGCGCCGCCCGGCCGGAACCTTCATATGCGCGCTGAAGCGATATCAGGATGCCGTTCAACGTTCCCCAAACGACGAAGTGAATTCCTGCCCCATGCCATAGACCGCTCAGGAAAAAAGTGAAAATGGTATTGAAATGCGCCCGCAAGGTACCGCCCCTGTTTCCGCCCAAAGGAACATACACGTAATCCTTGAACCAGGCTGTCAGCGAGATGTGCCACCTCCTCCAAAAATCAGCGATCGACGTTGCGAAAAAAGGCCTGCGAAAATTTACGACAAGGTCAAAACCGAGACATCGGGCAGATCCCCTGGCGATGTCCGAATAGCCCGAGAAGTCGAGATAAATCTGAATGGCAAAAAATGCCGCCGCAAGCGCCAATGCCAGGCCGCTGCGACCGGCAGGGTCATCGAACGAGAGATTGACCGCAAGCGCCAACCTGTCGGCCACTACGACTTTCTTGAAAAGTCCCCAAAGCATCAGCCTGAGACCGCTCGAAATCCTTTGCGGATCAATTCGATGCTCTTCCTTGAATTGATGGATCAGATTTTGCGGACGCTCGATGGGACCGGCCACAAGCTGCGGAAAGAAAAGCACATATGCAGCGTACGTCGCGAGGCTTTTTTCCGCAGGCTGCCTGCCCTTATATACCTCGATTACGTAGCTGAGACTTTGAAATGTGTGAAATGAGAGCCCGATAGGCAGTGCCAGGCCCAAGCCTTTCGCTGCATACTCAAGTCCGAATACCGAAAGAAACTGGGACGACAGCTCATTCAAAAATCCGTAATACTTGAATACCACGAGCACCGAACAGGTAGCCGCGATGCTAACCCAGAGCAGGCGCTTGCGCTGGCGCCGGTCTACCTGCCTATCGATAAGCAGGCCCATTGCGTAGTCAACGCCGATCAAGAAAAAAAGGATGAGGATGTACCAAGGGACAAGCCACATGTAAAAGACGCAGCTCGCAACGAGAAGCAGGAGCGTCCGGTACTTGTGAGGAATAGAGAAATACAGAATGAATACTGTCGGGAAGAATACAAGAAATGCGAACGAGTTGAACAACATGAGGATACCGTGCGGCGCGCCGCTGTCATGTTCTATTTTAGCACAGAGGACAGCGGCGCGCCGCGGACACAAGACTACGCTTTCCTGATTTGAAAAGTGGCAATATCGAGGCAGTGTGCTACCATGAAAAAGTCGACCCCTTTATACGTTTTAACCTATATTCAACATGACAGATACAGAACAGATCGTTCCGGCTGCTGAAGAAATTCAGGGAGCTCCAGTTGAAGAAACTGCAGCCCCTGCAGTTGAAGGTACAGTAGAAGCCCCAACTGAGGCTCCTGCTGAAGAAGTTGCGCCACAGGCGTAAGCTTTGAAGCCCGCTCGCGGGCAAACGGAAAAGGTGCCACCTCTCGGTGGTGCTTTTTTATTTTCCTGATCCTAGCTTATGAGAAGATAATGCCAATGCGATTTTTTCTGTCCGAGTGAGACGTTTTATTTCCGCCTCTCTGCTCAATGCCACCCCTTTGCCTTCAACAGCCTCGCAGTAAATGAGGTCAACGGGCCTTCTCGCCCGCGTGTATTTTGCGCCAGATTTTAGGTGGTTATGTGCACGGACTCTCTTTTCAATATCCGAAGCCGTTCCAGTATAGAGAGTTCCGTCAGCGCATTTGAGCATGTACACGAAATAAGACATAGTGAACTTTATATAAATAAGTATATAGAAAAAAGACCTGTCTTGCGACAGGTCTTTTTTGAATATCCCGATCAGGATTACTTCTTAGTGACCTTCTTGACTGCCTTTTTTACCGCTCCCTTTGCCTTCTTGACCGCCTTCTTCGCAAGCATTTCTGCCTTCGCTACAAGTCGCTTCTTAGTCTTCTTTGATCGTGATGTTCGGTTCTTTGTATTTGTTGCTGCTCGTTTTGCCATGAAGGAATTATAAACCAGATATTAAAAAACTTCATGCATCTTATTAACATGCACGTCCGGACCTAGTTTGTCGCAGTGAATACGAGCGTGTCTTTTCCCTGGAAGACCGTCAGCGCGGTTCCGACAAGCGAGAACTTCGCGCCTTTTGCGAGAATGGTGCCGAATGCGATCTCCGCATCCATCAGTCCGGCAGGAGTTCCGCAGTACATTTGTGTCGACATCATCTGACTCGTGATTACGTCGTTCTTAACTGTGTACTTTCCACCCATAGAGTTGCAGAATCGTGCACCGATCTGGCCATTCTCAAACTTGACTGTATATGCAGTGTCACCGGCGATCGCAACACCGTTATGCGAAACAAGTCTGAATGTCGCACCGTCGATCTTTGCCGGTGCCGTCACTGCGGTTCCGTTAGAATTGCCCGCAGGTGCCGGAGGCACGGATCCTTGCGAAGAAGTGGCTGACGGCGCCGGAGTGCTTACGGTTGGAGTAACGCCAGTGAAGATGATCACATCTTTCTCATATACAGTGATCTCATTTCCCTTATTCCAAAGTACCAGCCCGAGAGAAGCATTCTCGTATCGAGCACCCGAAGCAGACATGGTCTGATTGAGAACGATGTCGTCAGCTCCGTCCATTTTCATCGTTGCGGTCTGCTTGGCGTTATCAAACGCGACAAGCACCGACTTCTTTGTCTGCGCATTGGTAAACAAAGCAGAGACGGTTGCCTGCGGCGGAACGGCCACGACTGAATCCGTCGTCCTGTTCTTGAATGCAAACCAACCTAAGCACGCTACTAATAGGATTGCGACCGCGATGATCGCTGCTTTAAGTGTGTTCATGGCATACATTATACCACCCATTGACCGATGTGGATAAATAAAAGCATAGTACCTTGCACAACATAGTACTATATGCAATCATGTAGATATGAAAGAAAATTCAATTTCATTGGCGCATGCCCAGATGCGGAAAGGAATGCTTGAGTTCTGCACCATGCTCATCATCGAGAAAGGCGAAGCCTATGTCTCAGACCTCTTGAAAAAGCTGAAGGAAGCGGACCTGATAGTCGTCGAAGGGACGCTCTACCCCCTTCTGAGCCGCCTCAAGTCGCAAGGACAGCTCGACTATTCATGGGAAGAATCCAAGGCCGGGCCGCCGCGAAAATATTATTCCCTTACCAGCGAAGGCAGGAAGAGCCTGCAGGAAATGAAAGAGATTTGGAAAGAGCTCGCGCAGTCGATTAATACACTTCTTAAATAACCATTATGAAAAAGACAATCAGCATAACAATCGGAAATACACCATTCCATCTCGAGGAAGACGCATATGCCGCACTCGACAGATACCTCGATTCTGTTCGTGCATACTTCACGACGGACTCCGACGATCAGGAGATCCTGAAAGACATCGAGAGCCGGATTGCCGAGCGATTCATCGAGTCCGGATCAAAGACTATCACCCTCAGCCAAGTCGAGGAGATCATAAAGGATATGGGAACAGTCGAGCAGCTTGCGGAAGCGAACGATGAGCCGGCAGAGATGGATCAGAAAAAAAGAAAGACGGTAAGAACCCTTTTCAGGGATCCTGACAATGCAATAGTCGCCGGAATATCATCAGGACTTGGGCATTACTTCAACATTGATCCGATCCTCTTCCGAGTCCTCTTCATCGCGCTTACTCTCACAAGCGGAATAGGAATCATCCTGTACATCATTCTCTGGATCGTAGTTCCTGAAGCCCAGACCGCTTCGCAAAAGCTTTCCATGCGAGGCAATCCGATAAATCTGAACAGCATGAGAAACATGGCAAGCGACGCCATCCGCGACGGAGTATCTAAAGCCCGAAACCCGATCCGAAGATCAGTCAAGTTCATCGAGCGAAACTTTCTCGGATTCATTCGCATCTGCGTCGGGATCACGCTAGGGATCATATCGTTCGGAGGAATTCTCGCCGCGACAGTCGCAGCAGGAATGGCGCTCTCCGGGTACCCTGTCATACTTTTTGATCCGACAGTAGCAGCAGTCCTCAGCGGCCCGCTCTTCTTCGCAGCAGCGATCACGCTGTATGCAGCAATCGTAGCACCGCTTGCCTTCGCAGGACTCTGCGCATCAGACCTCCTTTTTAAGACAAGCAAGGTCACGAAAGCCAATTCCCTGCTCCTTCTCAGCGTCTGGTTCGTATCGCTTGTCGCAGCCGGAGTGCTCGTCACAAGCACCGTATTCAGGTCGATCGAAGCCGTTTCGAATGACCCTCGATCAATCCGGGAGACTCGAGCCCTTGAAGTCAGCGAGGCATTCACGAAGATCAAAGCGAAGGATGTGCATGTGAAGCTTGTGCGAGGAGACCAAGTGCGAATTGAAGCCGAAGGGCAAAAGCGGTCAATCGAAAATCTCAATGTGAAGATTGTCGAGGGATCACTGGTACTCGAGAACAAAGAGACGGAACAGGAATGCCTTTTCTGCTATACGCCGTCTCCTCAGGTAATCATCACAGTTCCGACAGTATCAGAAGTAACTCTTGAGAACTCCTCAAGACTCTCAGGGGAAGTATCGGGGCAGTCCCTTTCGCTTGCGCTCCTGAACTCAAGCACGGCCGACCTCAACCTCACGGTACAGGGGCTGGATGCCAGGCTCGAGAATGCATCACGGGCGAGCCTCTCAGGAACAGCGACATTCTCAACAAGCACGCTCCGGAACGGCTCACGGATCGAGGCACAGATGCTCAAGACCGAGAATGCCGTAGTCAATGCAACAAATGGTTCAAGAGCGGAAATTCACGCAACGAAATCACTGTCTGTCGCCGCCTCAAATGCAAGCCGCGTGGAGTACGCCGGAGGAGCGGTGGCCGAGAAGGAGCTTTCAAGCGGATCACGGATCGTTGACCTCGACGAGGAGCGACGGAAAGAAGAGCAGGGTCCAGACATTGCTCCTGACGCATCTGACTCACCCGCAAACTAAGCCGTTGCATTATCCTGCGAGAGGCATAGAATTTATAGTGCGCATGGCCGACAGAGGCGAAGCAGGCCATGCAGGTACCTATTACCACTGATAACAGAATGAACATCATGAGAACACTAAACGGACTCGATTGGGTGGCACTTATTCTTACTATCGTCGGAGGAATCAACTGGGGACTTGTCGGGGCATTCAACTTCAACCTCGTAGACACTGTTCTCGGAGCAGGATCCGCGATCGCGATGATTGTCTACATCCTCGTGGGATTGAGCGCAATCGTGCTCATTTCTACTGCCGCAAAGCTTTCAAAGGCTTAGGCGACTCTGTCAGAGCTGGACGACCAGCATATCTCAATGAAGAAGCAGCCTGGGACCACCGGGCTGTTTTTTCAATTCAGGGCATTACTTTATATGAGAGAAATTCATCTTTCGGAATTGGCAGCTGGGGATCCGGCGGTGTAGTATGAACGGGTTAACCACGTAACCTAAACACCATGATCAAAGAAGGAAAAGACCTTACGCAAGAAGCTCCACGATCTCCAAAGGAACGGATCCTTGGATTCGCAGTCATTGCTCGAACTATCGACAAGTGCAGAGCAAAGCTTTGGGGCAATATTGGCGAATACCACTTTGACTGCCCGTTGGACAATATGCTCTTTGGATTCAAGGGCATCAAAGGAGATGACTTCAAGGATTTCGTACAGGAAGGCCGCACTGACGAGGAGATCGCTCATTGGGTAAAGGAGAATGGCGAATCAAGAACCGATGCGGAAATAAAAGCGTGGTCAGACGCCTCACTTGAGACGTATTATGTAAACGATCCGGAGAAGAGCGAATGGTTCCGCGGAGAATGCGAAAGACTCGGCCTTGATCCTGAGACGACCACCCTCTTCGACATGCTCGATGTGGACGACGCTCAGGCATTTGCGAAATAGCAGTCAATTGACCGAGTCCCGTGCACGGGTGTAGAATTGCAGCATGAAAGCCATCAACAATACATGCTGTGCATGCGAACTTCCGATCGGAGGCCATTGTTGCTGTTGCTAAACCCTACGGTGCACGGAAGCCTCCCATGCGGAGGCTTTTTTGTTTCAAAATTCAGAAACGCAAGCACGCGAATCAACCAAAAACCGAAGATTAGTTCTTTATGACAGCATCATACCCGCCCTCACGGGCACAACATACCAGCGAAATCGTTCCGCTCGACATGCGCGGCAGAGCAGTCACCTTGTTCATTTTCGACTGCCAGCGCAGAGGCTTCGGTCCCTGCGGGTACAATATGCTCAATCGCATCATTGCCCCAAAGACCCAAGATGACAAATCGCGCGAAACGCATGGCTGGTGGATCAGAACGCTGAGTCCCGAGGAGCTCGAGCGGATTCCGGACCACTGGACCGGCAAAGTGATCCAGTGGAAGCTCAAGGAAAAGCGACGCCGAGCATGGCATGTTCCATGCTACGACACGCGTACCCGGAAAACATCCTGGCTTTCGCTCGACAGCCGGATAGGCGCAGCATATGCCACGCCTGTTCAGTTCCTTCCGCCGAGCATGAAGATAATCCCGCCTCAGATGGCAGAACCGGCCGACCAGAATTGGTGCGGACCGATTCCTCGGCGATAGGATTTTATTCGGGCCGGCACGCACTTTTGTGATTCAAAGTGTGCGTGCCGGCCCTTTTATTTGCTAGAGCCTGCCATGAAGCAGCCTGAAGATCTTCTTCTGGAACTCCGCGATCTTGTCATTGTCCACGACTATCACGGACTTGGTCCCGTAGTCGATCAGCGCAACCTTGCTTCCGTAAATCACCTGCGTAATTTCCAAATCGAACAGGTCGGAATCTTTTGGCACCGACCGCACTGACTTGCCCAGCTTCTTGGAGGTCACGCTCAGCGACTTGTCGTCAGTGATCACGAGTCGCTCAAGACCCTTGGCATCGCGCACCCGCCTGTAATTTTTCGGAAGGTATTTTCCCTTGGACAGCGTAAGCGCAGAGCTGTAACGATAATATACATCATCCTTCTTCAGAGTCTGTACAACGTCCATGAATACTGCCCGGACAGCTGCCAGACCTTCCGAGAACGTGACGGTCGGCTTCTTGTCCCTCATCGAATACCTTTCATGCAAAGCATGAATTTCTGCATTGAAATCATCTTCCATTTCCTCGAATATCTCCTCAAGCTTCTTGGGAGACTCCGGAACGTACACTTTCTGCTTCCCTTTCGGCATGACCTTGGCCAGGCCGGCATCAATCAGGCTTGCCACGGCCTTGTATGCTTCAGGCCGATGAAGGCCGGTCTTCCTGACAATATCAGACATTGATGCCTGTCCAGCATCAATAAGAGTTGCATATGTCTCGCTTTCAGCATGAGAGAACCCCATCCGCTCAAGCACTTTTTTCTTACCCTTCAGTCTTTTCATAGTTTGTAATAATTTAATACAACTCACTATCACATGTAAACCGCTCAAAATCAAACGATTCTGGAATAACCCACAAAAGATGTACAGAATCGCCCAATGTTTCAATTAAAGATGCCTATGCAACCTCATACTGATACAGGAATCGATATTTGATAACCGCATACAACCATATGAAAAAACTAGAAATACTGGGAATAGACATTGGCAATACGATCATCGACGGCAGCTTGGCAGACAAGCCTGCGTATCCTGACGCCGTGCGCGTCATCCGCAGGCTGCTTTCCGAGCGCTTTTCGCCCGAGAGAACGCATCTGATTTCAAAAGTGAATGAAGAGCAGCACGCCCGGGTTGTCAGATGGCTGCAAGACAATGACTTCTTCGCTGTGACAGGACTGCTTCCGGAAAACCTGCACTTCTGTCCTGAACGGGCAGATAAGGCTGCCATCTGCGACAGGCTCGGCGTGACGCATCATATCGACGACCGTCCCGAGGTTCACTACCACCTCCAGGGTATCGTCGAGCATCGGTATATGTTCAGGCATGGCCTCAATACCGACTCGCCTGACCCTGACTTTCTCAAGGAAAGAGAAGGATTCATGGAGAGGCTTACCGGCGTTGAGCTCGTCACAAGCTGGAAAAAGGTCGAAGAGATTCTTCTGCCGTTCAGACTTGCGAGCGAATGAATGTCTCGCGCATGAAAAAGGCCGCTTGCATAAGAACTTGCAAGCGGCCTCATTATTTCATTCACCTATTCACTTTTTCTGTATCGGGCTAGATTTTCGCAGCCGTTGAAGCCCGGATGATTCCCTTGATGTTATATGTCTGCCAGACATTGCTGCTGAGCGCCTCGACGGGCACAAGAGTTCCCGACACCTTGATTCGAGTGCCGGTAGCGAAGCTGAGGATCGCATCCTTCCCTGCCAATCCTGTCAGATCAAGCGCATAGTACGCGCCATTATCAGCCTTAAGTCCGAGGGCACATTCCATGGTCTGGATTCCGCCAGCATTCTTCTTTGGAAGACATAGATATTCTCCCTGTACTGAGACCTGCTGCTGACCGCTCACATTCGCAGCCGGAACCGAAGGTTTCGGCTGCTGTGCCGGGCTGTTCGTGGCAGAGCCGATTGTGATACCGGCATCGATAGAAGCGCTTCCGTTGACGCTCGCAGCAGAGCCCGTTGAACCCTCCGAGAACTGCCCGCTGCCGTATATGCCATGATCCATTCCGGCATGCATATCGGCATCAGCCTCAGTCTGAACTGCAATCTTGTTTTTATTCTGCACATATACCGTTCCGCCAATGGCAAGAGCTGCGATGACGGCGATAGCGATTGGCAATACGAATCCTTTTGATGTTGTTTTCATGATAGCGGAGTTATTGATTTGATATTAAATGCACTGACAGATTATTTCGAATGACTGCCATTGTTGCTCTTGCCCCACTGCCATCGCGGTGATTCGCCCTTCTTGTATCCGATCCGGATCAAGGCGATGGTAGACAAGACGATTGGCAAGAAGAATGTGAATGCGAATTCTGCTGGCGAAGATTCAGGGCCGACCGATAAGGCTGCAGCGGCAACGATGAGCACATACAATGCCACTGCAGCCCATCCCTGCCATGTGACCGGCGTCCATCCCCAGCCGTATGTCTTTCTGGCAAACCAGATCTGTTTTTGCTCGTTTTTTTCCATACATATAGTATAGACGACTCAAGTCTTCATGTCTTTCAAGCCGACGCTCAAAACCAAAGGCCGCTTGCATAAGAACTTGCAAGCGGCCTTTTAATATTCATGCGAGTCAGGCATCACGATGCTTGGACCCAGCCTATCTTATTTGCCTTTTCTCAGCGCCTTCACAACTGCGCCGATGACAACCAAGACAATGAGAGCGGCTCCTGCCTTCACGAGAAGATTCGGACCGTCTTCCCCCTGTGCCCCTGCAGGCGTCTCAGCGACAGGCACTTTCCCTTCGCCCAATGCGGCAAGGTCATTTTCAGCATCAGCAAGAAGGAATGTCCTGCTGCACAAGTTTATGTGCAGGTCTCCAGGAGTGCCGGTTTCCAGCTGCTCATTGAGCATATATGCATATACGAGGTATTCCTTTCCCGTCTCAGGGTCCCAACCGCAGGCAGCGCTGTCATTGGGTGTATGAGCGGTTATGGTTTTTGTATTCGGGCCTTTCCATGTCTTTGAAACATCGAACGTGAGCACCTTTCCGTTTTCAACGGGAGTGCTGCTTACGAACGTTCCGGCAAATACCGCGCTCGCTCCGGCAAGGGCGTCTTCGTTCAAGTCAGGCTGCATGATACAGCTGCAGGCAGAAGCCCCTGACGGGATGAGTAAAGGTGCGAAGGCGAACGCGCAGACAAGCGCGAGGGCCAGAATTTTTTTGGCATTTTTCATACCCTGAGTATACCATTTTGAAAACGGCCCCGCATGAAGAGCTGGACCGACGCTATCGGTATGTCAGTGTCACGCCAAGCTCTGCCAAAGCGGCCTCGACGCTCGGGTACACGACCTCCTCAAGAACTGCCGTCGGTTTTTTCGTATGCCAAGCATGCCCGGTTGTCTCATCGGCAGTGTGCTCAAAGCCGTCAGCGGGCAGCTTGTAGATCGAGATCGGTACCTGAAGCCTCTCCTTGAAATTTGCAGGAACGACAAGGCTCACGTCTTTTCCCGAGAATACGTTCAGATCGACGCCTTCGTCTGTGGACCAGGAGAAGGAATGCGCCGCTGCATATGCTGGCAGAGGCGTCGCGTAGATCGCCTCGTAATCCATTGCACTGGAAGGCGTATGCCTCTTTCGAGGCTCGAGCGTTTTCAGTCCTTGAATTGTTGATCCGTGATACAGGTATTCCATGCTATTTCTTAAATGAAAGGTCCATCATCTTCAACTCGTTCTTCAGAATGCCGAATGCCTTGGGACCCATGCCATGAAGCGCCAGGACGTCTTTCTCAGTCCATTTTGAAAGATCCTTCATGCTCCGTATGCCTGCATGCTCAAGAGCACGCTCTGCCGGGTTGCTTGTCTTCGGAAACGGACTTTTCCTGACAGGCTCCGCAGACTTGCTGTTTTCTGATTTTTGAGACACCTTCGATTTCATATTGATTTTATGCCTTGTGCATTATGCGAAATACCCGGCCCATGTGAGATATGCGCCGATGAGAACCATGAAGAATCCTGCGAGCGGAACGAGCTTCCTGTTCGCCCATTCGTCACCCATCCGGTCAACGATGCCCGGAGCAATGAGAAAGAGCGCACCCTTTGCGATGAATCCCCAACCTATGAAGCTGATGAGTCCCTGAAGGAACGTGTCCCATACATTGTGGAAGCTGACCTGTACGATGCCTATCGCCATTCCGAACATTCCGAAGACAAGCACCGCGAGTGCGTCCTTGTCGAGATCTCTGTAAATCTTCACATAGTACCGAGTGCTGACAAAGACTCCGGCTCCGACTGCGAGCAATACCGGTCCGTAAATCTGAGCCAGAAAAAGTGTTATATCCATGTTTTTTTGTGTTACTTGGTGTATAAGCAAGCCGTGTTAATGATACCACGCCCTCATGCCTAGCGAGACTCCCCTTCAAAATCAGATGCGACGATGCCCCATTGCATCTCAGCCGGATCAAGCTTGAGATATGCGCTCTTGCCTACCGACGGCTCAGAGGTCATAGATTCGTCTGGACCTCGTTCGGCATAATTCGCGACTATTACATTCACATGGCGTGGATTTTTGCTCGGTTCAATCGCCTGAGGCGCGATGCGGTCTCCGAGAAGGTATCCGTCAGAACCCTCGTATCCGTTCTCCGTTGCACGAGCAGCCACCACATAGTAAAAGGTCCCGCTTCCTCCGGTCTGCTGAGTCAGGATGAAGACCACGTCCTGCCGACCGTCTCCGTCGAGGTCAGTCACCAGGTCGTTGCCGAAATACCGGGTGCTTATTTTCGATGCGGAACCTGGTGCAGCCTCGGTTTCGGCCATGCCATCACGAAGCATGACGCTTTGTCCGTCTATCACATATTCTATGTTTTTATAATCTTTCATGCCGACAGCTGAGATGTCTTCAACCTTGGCTGGCATGCGTGAAAAAGCGATGCACCCTATCCCTAGCAGGATAAGCGCAGCTATCGCAAGCGGAATCTTGTATTTTGAGTTTTGCATATTGAGCATGGGTTTATTATACCTCCATATGCCACCACTCAATAGAAATTGTCCGAAAGTTTGATTGCTGGTGGTCTAGGACCTTCACTAAATATTATATATTGCTAATTATACTCCTTTTCTGGTTCGAGTCTCAGGAGGTTCAAAAAAAACAGCACCCTCCGTGAGTGCTGTTTTTTAAGAATCTTATTGATTATACCAAGCCTTCTGCCATGACTGCATCTGGCTGATCTCGGTAGTCTGGGCTGAGATAATGTTCTTCGCCAAGTCCTTGATTTCCTGATGCTTAGCATTCTTAAGGGCTAGTTCTGCCATCTCAACCGCACCTTGGTGATGAACGATCATTTCTGAGATGAAAGCCTGATCGAATGCGTCGCCATTCTTTCCTTCAAGCTCTGCGTTCATTGATACCATCATGTCAGACATGCTCATGGCCTGTCCTCCATTTCCCATCATTGATCCGTCGGGCATCTGATGCATACCCTGCATGTTCATGTGTGCCGACTGCTGTGCAGGAGCCTTGCTTCCCGCTATTGCGTAACCGAGTCCGAGACCTACCACAAGCATTACGATTGCTAATGTGATTGATGAATTTTTTTGCATATTTTTAAGTTATTTTTATAAAGAAATTACGATTAAAAGATGAAGACTGATAGTAACGCAAGCGCGGCCATTCCAAAATCCTCGATGACCGTAACGTACGTGAGTGGAACCTTAAGGAAGGTGCCGAGACACGCGCACTGGAATTCTTCACCCTTGGCGAGCTTGATGACTACGCCGACTCCGCTGAATATCATCACCGCAAACTCCGTCCAGAGAAGCCATGCTGGATGATATCCCGCAAGCATGGTGAGACCGAACGCAAGCTCGATGAAGGGATATATGTATCCGTAACCCTTCCATTTCTGCGCGAGAAGATCGTATGTCGAATACCCTTCAACGAACCCCTTGAGATCCATGAGCTTGAAGCCCGCAAAAACAAGGAAGAATCCTGTCATGAAGTTAAGAATGAGTGCGGAATATGAAAACGATTCACCAATGAGCGCGACATAGGACGCAACAAGAATCATTCCCACGATGACAATGAGCGGAATGTAGCTTTTCAAAGTGATCGGACCGAGACCCCGATCATTATTCACATGAACGACCTTGGGCTTTGAATCCTTCAGAACGAGCGCCATGCCGCACTTAGGGCATTTTCCTGGCGCATCGCTCACTATTTCTGGATGCATTGGACACGTGTACATATTATTTTTTGCGTTTTAGCTTATAAACCTTGAGAATCTCTGCCGCAGCTTTCTTGTCTTCACCATGCTTGATCTGATGAATGACGTGGGTGGTGAGGTGATTCTCAAGGATGAGATCCTTAACGCCAGTGAGCCCCTCTTTCACCGCAGAGGCTTGGGTAATAATATCGATACAATACTTTTCCTCATCGATCATCTTTTGAAGCCCGCGCACTTGGCCTTCGATGATCTTGAGCCTTCGTTGCGCTTTTGATTTTATATCTTGTCGCATATACAAACATTATACCCCCTGGGGGTATATAGTCAATTCAATACGTTTAGGTCTCGAACTGAAACCGTGGCTTAAAATATAGAAATGCAAAATGACCCGTCTAGTACGATTTTAAAATTTTTCTAAACGAACCTTATTTTACTTCACGTGTCCTGGTCGCTAGGTACCAAAAACTAAACTGCTGGGAGACTAGGATTCGAACCTAGATAGGCGGAACCAAAATCCGCAGTCCTACCATTAGACGATCTCCCAATGCGCGATTCGTCAGCAGGCCTTAAACAAGCCCTGCAAACGTGATTCGCAGGGTTAATTTACCGTGAATGCTCGGAAATCACAAGCTCAAGCGGCAGGCTCGGAATGTATGTCTTGCCGAGTGAATTATAGATAGAAAGCACGGACCGGACGACGGCTGCAACTTTAGCAGGAGTGGCACCAGCTGCCTTTGCGGCATCAGCAAGGCTTGCCCGTTCTTCAGAAGAGATGCTGCCGCCAAGATGCTCCGCCTCACCTTTTGCGACCATGAGTGCGAGGACGTATCGAAATCGCGCAAGTGAAAGATCGGCAAAGACTTTCGGTTCGATATTCTTCTCATCCATTTTCCTAAGTGCAGCGTATGCGAGTTCTGCATCTCCGGAAAGAATGCCTTTGGCATAATCCGAAACGATTGCAGACTTCGGTGCGCCAGTCACCTCCTCTATCTGCTCAAGCGTCTCAGCTCCGAGCGAGAACACTTTCTGCAGGATGCTGAGCGTGTCTCGGAATGACCCGTCGCCAAGAAGCGCCACAAGGTTCGCTCCAGCTTCGTCAAGCTTCATCCCCTCCCGCTTTGCCACGTCGAGCACATGCTTCTTGAGAGCATCGGCAGTCGGCTTCTTGAAGTCATACACTTCGCATCGTGAGACGATGGTATCAGGAAGCTTCTCGGTCTCAGTCGTCGCCAAGATGAAAATGACATGCTGAGGCGGCTCCTCGAGAGTCTTGAGGAATGCATTGAAGGCGGCCTTCGAAAGCATGTGGACCTCGTCGAGAATATACACCTTGTACTTCGACTCGAGTGGCACTGTTCCGACCGCTTCGGTCAGTTCGCGGATATCGTCAACGCTCGTATTGGAAGCGGCATCGATCTCATAGAGGTCGTTCTGCGTCGTGCCAAGAGCTCGAGCAAAGATGCGCGCAACTGAAGTCTTTCCCGTTCCTCGAGAACCAGCAAAGAGATATGCATGGGCGATCTTCCCTTCAGCAACCGACTTTTGGAGCACGGAGATGACATGTTCCTGCCCTACGACATCGGAAAAATCCGCAGGCCGGTATTTCCTATAGAGAGACATATGCGGAACCGCCTTGCTTGAATCTTTTGCAGCTTTCGGGTCTTCATTAGTTTTTGACATGGGCATATTTTACAGCATCTTGAAAAATTGGACTAAGTATAAATATTGTGGTTATATTGTCCGCAGAAGGACCGGCATAAGCCGCGTTCAAGAAGGACAAACGACCCTAGAAACCAACAACATTCAGGAGGACTTATTCAGGTGAAAAGAGACATACTGTCAGTGTTTATCGAGGGCTTGCTCGACATAGCAAAAGGCAAAGGATACCAGTCGAAACAAAATGTGAATTTGAGGCTGCCGGGAGGCGTTATCGCATTCAAGAGACAGACTCTGATTCAGACCCAGCTCGTTTTGCTCGCTTGCGACCTGCTTGCTATGGACGATATGAGGCACCAGCAGCTTCATAGAACTGTCATGGCCATAGCGGCATGCATGAGCAGAAAGGAAGACGGTGGCACATTCGCGAATGCTCGTTGCCGTTCCCTGCATTTCTGCCAGGACGGATGGGTGTATTATGCACCCGGCAGCATGGTCTGGTTCGGAAACCTGCTGCCGGCAGAGCATCGCCTGCGCACGTTCGGCGACGACTTCATGAGCATCCTCGCGGGCCGCTCGGCATTGGTTGCGGATGTGGATATGAAAAAAGAAGGATGCGAGGTGCTTCGTCCGGAAGTCTGCTCTGTGACTCTGACAGATACTGTCACGCTTCAGCTCGACCTGTTCGGCGATGTCATCGCCAGACAATCGAATGAAGACGCCATTGTCGCTCAACCGGTCGGCATGCCTGCAAACTGGATCAGCAATGAGGATGACAAGCTGGCACATCATGTCTGGAATATCATGCTCGGCCTTCTGCTGCGAGACAGCCTCCTCCCTGAAAACGTCGATTTGAATACGCTTACGGTGGAGAAGGGCAAGCTCCGTTACCAACTCAAGCGGGGCGTCAGTACGGCGGAGACAAGAACAAGGCTTGTGGTCGCATAAGCCGATATGCGAGCGAAGGCCCGGACCACATCTGTTCAACAGATTGAGGTCCGGGCCTTTTTTATTTCACGCCTGATAAGCCACTCAGCCAGGGAAAGCTCTATGCTGCCCTCCCCTTCTTCGTCCATCGGTACAGCAGCTTTCGGATCTCGTCTGCGACAATGATGCTTGCTGCGGTCACGATCACGACGACCCATTCATTCAGATTAAGAGGCACGGTATTGAGGACCGTCTGAAGCGGAGCCCAGTATATGCCGGCATTTTGGATCAGCACGATGAGCACCGTCGCAAATACAAGATACTTATTTGAGAGGAATGGAACCTTGAAGACCGAGCGGCTCTCAGACCGGCAGTTCCACGCATTGAACCATTGGTATGCAGCCATAACTGTCAGGGCCATGGTCGTAGCCTTTGCATAGTCCGTAACGGCAAGATAATGCTCGAAGACGATCAGCGTTCCGATCATCATGACAATGGCACCCAGGGCAATTCGCGCAGCCATGAGGGGCGTGACGAGAGACCTTCCTTTTCTATGCGAGACCGCGGACATTCGCGCATTGAGCGAATTCTGTTCCATGGCAAGAGCGACGACGAGGAAGCCGTCGGTCACGAAGTTGAGCCAGATAATCTGGCTTGGAGAGATCGGCAGCGGGAATCCGAGAAGCAGCGCGACCATGACGATGAGAATGCCGGCGATGCTCGTCGAGGCAAGATACGTGATGATTTTCTTGATGCTGTGGTAGATGTACCGTCCTTCCTCGATGGCCGATACGATGCTTTTGAAATTGTCATCGAGGAGGATAATGTCGGCGGCCTCCTTGGCCACCTCCGTGCCCGTCTTCCCCATGGCGATGCCCAAGTCGGCCGCAGCAAGAGAAAGAGCATCGTTTACTCCATCTCCCGTCATGCCGATCGTCATTCCGCGAGAGCGGTAGAGCTCGACGATCTTGAACTTATGCTCAGGAGAAACCCGGGCGAAGACGCTCACTTTCGGAAGAACCGACGTCAGTTGCCCTTCGGACATACGCACGAGGTCGTCTCCCGTAATAGCTTCGTCTCCATTTCTGAAGATGCCGGCCTTTCGGGCGATTGCCTTTGCCGTTTCGATGTAATCGCCCGTAATCATGACCACCTTCACGCCTGCTTGCTGAGCCTTGCTCACCGCCTCATGGATATTTTCTCGAAGCGCATCGCTGATTCCCATGAGTCCGGCGAATGCGAGCTCGGGAACCTTCCCTGCTTCCTTTGCGTATTCAGGAGGATCCTTTCTTGTCGCGAAGGCAAGGACTCGAAGGCCTTGCGACGCCATCTGATTCACCATTTGATCAATGTCTTGCCTCATGGCAACCGTCATCTCATGATTCCTGATACCCTTTGAATACTGCTGGCATTTCTCAATGATCACTTCAGGTGCTCCGGCGACAAAGTATATAGTTTCGCCAAGCACTTTATGCGTTACGGAATGATATTTGATTTCAGATGCGAACGGCACCTCGTTCAGAAGCGGCCATTCCTTGAGCATCTCATCTTTGAGCAGACCTGCCTTCTGGGCGAATACGGTCATTGCAGACTCGGTCGGATCTCCTGAAACCCTTCTCCATTCCTGCCTTGCCTCATCAAAAAGAATTGGCGAATCGGCAACGACGCCGGCGATGCGTGCCATATGAAGCAGATCGTCATGAAGCTTCGGATCGACTTGCTGACCGTCAGTACTTCTTGTAAACGTTCCCTTGGGCTCATATCCCGCTCCTGATATTTCATAAAGCTCCCCACCGGTATAAACCTGCTGGGTCATCATCTGGTTCAGCGTCAGCGTTCCAGTCTTGTCTGTGGCAATGATGTCAGCTTGACCAAGTGCCTCAACGGCCTGAAGCTTCTTGACCAGGGCATTCTTCTTTCCCATTCGGTACACTCCTGCCGCAAGAATGAGCGTAACGGTCACAGGCAAGCCTTCGGGAATGGCAGAAACGGCCATGGCAACCACGGTCGAGAGCATGGTGATGACGTCAAAGCCTCGTGCGAGACCGATAGTGAATGTGACCGCGCCGACCAGAAGCACGACGATGATGATGAGTCGTGACAATTTCCTAATAGTTTCCTTCAGCGGAACCTCAGTAGTGATAGCTGAGAGTTCCTGGGAGATATTTCCGATAGCAGTCGACATTCCGACAGCCGTGATAACGGCAAGGCCTGCTCCGCCCTGCACCGTCGTCCCCTTGAATACCATATTCTTCTGCTTGAACTCTTCGACAGTCGCATCGGCGGTATTCTCGATAGGGTCAATATTCTTCTCCACCGACTCTGACTCTCCGGTAAGCGAAGATTCGTCCATCTTCAGGCTCGTGACCTGAATCAGTCGCGCATCAGCACCAACCTTGTCTCCTTCTTTCAGCACCAGGATGTCACCGACCGCGAGTTCAGTGTCAGGAATCATTTCCTCCACTCCGTCTCGAATGACAGTCGACGTCGTCGTCGCGAAGTTTCTGAGCGCGGCAAGAGTGTCCTCGGCTCGCCCTTCCTGGATCGTGCCGACGATCGAGTTGATGATAAGAACGGTCAGGATTACAGCCGCGTCAATGTAGTCGCCGAGAAGGAATACCACCAGCGCCGCGGCCAACAGGATATAGATGATTGAGCTCTGGAACTGACGGAGGAAAATCGACGCGAGCGATGGCCGCGGCGCTTCCGGCAGCTTGTTCTGCCCGTATCGGTTAATTCTGGCTTCTATCTCCTTATGGCTAAGTCCGCGAATCGTCGTCTGAAGATCGGCGAGAACCTGAGTCGCATCTTTCGAATACGGCTGAGGATATCGTTCGAGGTTTGGCGCTGAGTGTGGCTTTTTCATGGTTCTACTATACCCTTAATCGCCGTAAATTTAAATAAAAAGCCCTCTCGCCGCGGAGGCAGAGAGGGCCATGCGTACAGGTCCATGCGCTTTTTCCGAAAGCAACTATGCAGCGGCCAAAAACCTTTCGACTATCTCCCTGACCTGATCGAAGCCGTCAGCCTTTTCCATAAGCTCAAGCCGCAACTCCTTGGCACCGTCAAAACCGTTCACATAGGCTTTGTAATGCTTCTTCATGACAGCGAAGCTCTTGATATCTCCCAAATGCTTCTCATATAGATATGTATGCTCGAGCATGACCCGGAGCTTTTCCTCGACAGTCGGAATCACGGCCTCGTAGCCCGGCCTTCGGATAGATTCGAAAAGCCATGGATTGCCGAATATGCCACGCCCGATCATGATGCCTTCGGCTTTTGTCTCATCATACTTTTGAACTCCTTCTGCGACAGTCTGCACGTCGCCGTTTCCAAAGATGAGAGTCCTTGCAGTTTCATCGACGACTTCCCCGTTCGCCTTCTGTTCGGCAAACTTCTTATCAAAAAATTCATCTCGTATTTCAACTGCCCGAGCAATATGCTCCCATCGAGCAGGAACTTTGGACATCTCCTTTCTTGTTCGCGCATGGATCGTAACAACTGCGGGCTCCGCCTCAAGAAGTGCAGGCAGCCATGTCTCAAGCTCATTCTTGTTATAGCCGATTCGCGTCTTTACAGTTATGGGCAAATGAACGAGAGCCGTCTCGTCTCCAGCTTCATACCGCTTTATAAGTTCCGCGCTGTCACCGAACTCTGCTTTCGGTGCACGCACCGCGCCCTTTTGTGCCGCACGGATGACCTCCTGCGCACGCTTCGGAGTCTTGATCATTGCGGAACCGCAGCCCTGTTTCTCGATGCTCTTATCTGGGCAACCCATATTGATATCCACGCCATCGTACCCGAGCTCCGCCACAAGCTTGCATGCCTGTTCCATGTATTCTGGGTTCGAGCTGAAAAGCTGTGCGACGACAGGTCTTTCCGAAACTGTCTTGCCTGCACCGACAAGCGCGAAGTCGGGAGACTCAATATTGTAGATAAGGTCTCGCATGAGCTTAGCTTTGCCTTCAGGCGTCGCCCTCACGATGCCGTCTGCTGCCACGAACTCAGTCCAGACCACGTCCGGCTTTCCATACTTGGAAATAACATGCCTGAATGAGCAGTCAGTCACATCGGCCATCGGGGCAAGAACAAAAAGCGGTCGGTTTTCCGACCTTGCCCTCTCGTGAATCCCCTTCCAAAATCCCAGATTGACCATATTTTTCCAGTCTACGCCAAGCCGGCATTTGATTCAAGCCTCGCGAGCCGCCTATTGATTCTGGCCTTATCCTTCTCATTGCCTTCCACGTATTTGAAAATGGGATCGGTTTTCTCGTGAATAAGATCTATCACTCGAGCAATGTCTTCCTTAAGACCTCGGATATCTTTCCTCATTTCCTCGTGCTCGCGTCGATTGTCTTCAATGGATGTCCAGATCATCATCCTGAGCTCGTCAAACTCCCCTTTAAAATCCATCTTGATTTCGGTCTTCAGCTCGTACTTGAACTCATTCCGAAGATACCCCTTCGTTACGAATTCGTGATCATCCGGCCTCACATCAGTCTTTGTACGCAATGTCATTTTCTTGGTCATATAGTATTCCTGTTACTGTTCAAAGTCTACGATTTTCACATGAATTCACCATCAATTCTGAATGAATTTTACGGCCCGGAATCAGGCTCTTTTGACCCGCATAAAATTCATTTTTGGAGAAAATTTGTTTTCCACAACCATATCCAGATATGCTACAATAGCACCCGTCACTGAAAGGACATTAAAGTTTTCATAAAAACATACATATAAATATGGCATCAAAACCAGCAAAAAAGACAACTCAGAAAGCAGCTTCGAAAGCGAAGCCTGCTGCAAAGAAATCAGCAAAGCCTGTTTCTAAGGGACCAGCAGTAAAGGCTCCAGCAGCACCAAAGAACCTTCTTCCGGCTATCAAGACAGTCGTGGGACGAGAAATTCTCGACTCTCGAGGAAACCCTACGGTTGAGGTAGACGTAACGCTCAAGGACGGATCATTCGGACGGGCAGCGGTTCCATCAGGAGCATCGACTGGTTCATACGAAGCCATCGAGCTTCGAGACGGTGACAAGAAGCGATACCTCGGAAAGGGCGTTCTCAAAGCAGTCGCGAATGTAAACGGACCTCTTCGAAAGGCACTTGTCGGCAAGCAGTTCAACCAGGAGACGCTCGACCAGCGAATGATCTGGCTCGACGGAACTCACAATAAGGCAGTTCTTGGCGCGAATGCGATTCTCGGAATTTCACTTGCCTTCTCTCACGCTGCTGCAAAGTCGCAGAAAAAGCCTCTTTATAAGTACTTCGCGGATATTGCCAAGACTGGAAAGCCGATGAGCCTTCCGCTTCCGATGATGAACATCCTCAACGGAGGAAAGCATGCTGAGAAGTCTACGGACCTTCAGGAATTCATGGTCATGCCAGTTGGCGCAAAGAGCTGGGCACAGGCGCTCCGTATGGGAGCAGAAGTATTCCATGCCCTTAAGAAGATCCTCCACGACCGAGGCCTTTCAACTACTACTGGTGACGAGGGAGGATACGCGCCTTCACTTGGAAACAATGAGTCTGCGCTCAAGGTCATCCTCGAAGCTATCGAGAAGGCTGGATACAAGCCTGGAACCGATATCGGCATCGCAATCGACGCCGCTTCAACCGAGCTCTACAAGGCTGGCGCTGACAGCGTAGCCGGAGAAAGCAAGAACGGAACATACGAGCTTGCGAGCGAGAACCGAACTCTTTCAACTCCTGAAATGGTTAAGTTCTACGAAGAATGGCTTACGAAGTACCCTATCGTTTCTATCGAGGACGGATTCTCTGAGGACGACTGGGCTGGATATGAACAGCTTACGAACTCATCTGGAAAGAAGGTTCAAATCGTCGGTGACGACCTCTTCGTTACGAATATCGACCGACTCAAGACTGGTATCGAGCGAAAGGCTGGAAACTCCATCCTCATCAAGCTCAACCAGATCGGATCTGTAACTGAGACAATCGCGGCCATCAAGATGGCGAACAAAGCGGGCATGACATCTGTCATCTCTCACCGATCAGGCGAAACTGAGGATACGACTATCTCTCACTTCGTAGTAGGACTCGGATGCGGACAGATCAAGACTGGATCGCTCTGCCGAACTGACCGAGTGGCAAAGTACAATGAGCTTCTTCGAATCGAAGAGCAGCTTGGAAAGAAGGCGGTATTCGCCGGAAAGAACGCATTCAAGGCATAAGCAGAGCCTTTGGCGATCGAAAAAAGCAGGATGCGACAAGCTCCTGCTTTTTTATTTGGCAAACTATCGAATCTTTTGTTCCAGAGCACGGATCTCGCTCTCAAGCTTCATGTTTTCCGTCTTGAGCTTTTGTGCCTCGGCAACCTCGTGCTGCTTCTTGTCCCTGAGGAATCCGACCGCTCTCGTCTTATTGTCGAGTTCCTTCTGCTTGTAGATCTTCTCGCTCTTCGCCCGCTCGGCGTCGAGAGCCGACTTATGGCTTCCCGTCTCAAGCTGCTTTATCTCAAGCCCGTGCTTGTGAATCTCATTGCCGATATTGGTAATTTCAACCCTCACGGAATTCAGCTTCTGCTGGATGTGCTCGATCTG
>DASWWM010000011.1:0-5094 GCA_036405975.1 Minisyncoccota bacterium
GGAAAAGGCAGGAGCGAATTACAAGGCCCGCTGTCCTTTTCATAATGAAAAGACCCCGTCTTTTTATGTGTCAGCGGGCCGTAACTCATATTACTGTTTTGGATGCGCTGCGAAGGGCGATATCTTCACATTCGTTCAGGAATTCGAGAAGGTGGACTTCGTCGGCGCATTGAAGATTCTGGCGGAGCGGGCTGGCATCGAGCTTCAGTCGATGCGGAATGAGAACAAGGGGGAGACCGACCGGCTTCGAGGCGTCATAGAGGCTTCTGCGAAGTACTACGAGTCAGAGCTTTCACGGAATGCGAAGGCTATTCAGTACCTCAAGGATCGAGGGCTTGTCGATAAGACTATTTCAGATTGGCGAATTGGCTATGCTCCGAACGAATGGAGAAAGGCTCATGAGTTCCTCGCCGGAAAGCGAATCTCGGATGCTGACATGGAGGCGGTAGGTCTCATCAAGTGGCCGGAAGATACGACGAAAAGCAAAAGCCCGTACGACCGGTTCAGGGCGCGGATCATGTTCCCGCTTTTCGATGCATCCTCAAGGATCATCGGCTTCTCTGGACGAATCTTCGGTGTGCCTGATACGGATGGGCCGAAGTACTTGAACAGTCCGGATACGGTCCTGTTCAACAAGTCTGAGACGCTATACGGATTCCATAAGGCGAAGGAAGGGATTCGAGAATGGCAGTATGCCATTCTTGTGGAAGGCCAGATGGATCTTCTTATGTGCCATCAGTCAGGGTTCACTAATGCAGTCGCCACATCGGGCACGTCGCTGACATCTCAGCATCTTGATAAATTGAAGAAATTATCAGATAATCTGATGCTAGTATACGATGCAGACAAGGCAGGTCTCAAAGCAACGCTTCGCGCGTGGACCGGAGCCCTTGCGATCGGTATGGGTGTCAAGGTGGCCGGACTTCCGACGGGAGAGGATCCGGCATCTCTTCTCTTGAAGGACAAGGAAGAGTTCAAGAAGGCTCTTAAAAATTCAAAACACATAATCGAGTACTACCTTGATATCCTTACCAGGGAATCTAAAAAAGAAGGTGCGTCTCAGGAAAAATTTAAAAAATCAATAGGCGAGGAACTCCTGCCCTACGTGGCAGTCATAGAAAGCGCAATCGCGCGCTCAGGTTTCATATCAAAGATCAGTTTGGGGACAGGCATTCGCGAGGACGATATCCGAATGGAGGTTGAAAAAATAATGAAGGACAATGCCCAGGCACAGGCCGGCCAGCCGAAGAAGGAAAAAGAAGTATCTCGGGATGAAGAAGGAGGGTATTCTGCAGACGGTGGGAACGGAGCGAATGGGGGACAAAGCGTCATCATGCGCGATCCGTCCATCCGAAGGCTTGTCGGACTCGTCCAGTGGCTCGAATCGAAGAAGGATGTCGACTCGGCACAAGCAATTCTGGAGCGCATTGGAACCCTGCTCGCCCCTGACGAATTCTCCGATTTCAAGATGCTTGTCAGCCAGCCGAAGGAAGAGCTCATATTCGAAGCAGAAGTGCTCTTCCAGGGAAGCTCGAAGCTCAGTCAGGAAATAGAGCATATGGTAGATGGCATCGAGGACCGCATGCTCAAGGAAAGCCTCTCGAAGGCAATGTCGGATCTCAAGATAGCAGAAGGCAGGAAGGACATGAAGAAGATAGAGGAGCTCTTGGCAAGATGCCAGAAGATATCGCTCCAACTGTCGGAACTTAACAGGAAGCGGGCATCATCGCATTAAACAATTTTAAAAACAATGAAGAACAAAAAACAAAAGGACGTTAAAAATAAGAAAGCCGCAAAACCGGCAGCTAAAATTCCTAAGCCCGCTGGCAAGGGAACCAAGCCGGCTGCTAAGGCCGCAAAGCCGGCAGCAAAGAAGCCTGCTCCGAAAGCAGTGGCAAAAGCACCTGTGAAGGCGAACAAGCCTGCTCCTGCAAAGGTCAGCAAGCCTGCTGCGAAAGATGCCAAGCACGATGAGCCTGCAAAGAAGCATGAGAAGACGACGCTGACGCCTGCAGAGCCAAAGAAGAAGACTAAGGAGGAGATTGCCTACGATGCGAAGGCGAACATCCTTCTTCAGCGAGGAAAGGATCGAGGCTTCGTCACGTACGACGAAATCCTCAAGGAATTCCCGCATATCGAGCTCGACGTCATGTTCCTAGACTATCTCTATGAGAAGTTCTCTTCTGCCGGAATCGACATTCTCGAAGGAGGAGGAATGCTCAACTTCAAGCAGGAAGAGGAAGAGATGCTCAAGAAGTACAGCATGAACAAGAGCGATTCGACATATGACTCGATCCAGATGTACCTCAAGGAGATCGGACAGTATCCGCTCATCAATGCCCATGATGAAAAAGAGCTCGCCAAGCGAATTCAGGCCGGCGACGTTGAGGCGAAGAACCTTCTTGCCAAGGCAAACCTCCGACTCGTGGTATCGATCGCCAAGAAGTATGCGAACCGAAGCCCTGACCTTACGCTCCTCGACCTTATCCAGGAAGGAAACCTCGGTCTCTTCAAAGCCGTTGAAAAGTTCGACTGGTCAAAAGGATTCAAATTCTCTACATACGCCACATGGTGGATCCGACAGTCGATCACTCGAGCGCTTGCTGACCAGTCTCGAACGATTCGGGTTCCGGTTCACATGGTAGAAACTATCGCCAAGTATAAGCAGGTGGTTCGACGGCTCTTCCAGGATCTTGGACGGGAGCCGCTTCCTGAGGAAATCGCTACGGAAATGGGAATCGAGGTAGACAAGATCTACACGATTGAAAAGATCGACCAGAACACCGTATCGCTCGATACGCCTGTGAACGACGATGAGGACAAGTCATCAGCATTCGGAGACTTCATCGCCGACGACAAGATCCTTTCTCCTGACCAGGAGTCCTCACGACGAATCCTCGCCGATCAGGTCCAGGAGATCCTCGGAGACCTTTCAGAGAAGGAACGAGAAATCCTTGCGCTGCGACATGGTCTTAACGACGGAATCCAGCATACGCTTGAGGAAGTAGGAAAGATGTTCGGCGTAACGCGAGAGCGAATCCGACAGATCGAGGCCAAGGCTCATGAGAAGATCCGGCAGCACGAGAAGGTGAACCGGTTGAAGAACTACTAGTATCAAAAGCTGAATGAAGAAAGCCCTCCGCATGCGATATGCGGAGGGCTTTTTATGACTGGTTCAAAATCGGTTTATGCATTTCGAAAATGGAGGGCTAATGCGATAGCCATCCAGATCCAGAAGAGTATTCCGAAGGTCCCAATCAGCCGGAGCGCCCATTTTTCGTCCGGAAACGACTTGCAGGCAGCCAGGCACTTTGCAGGATAGATTCCTGCCAGTGAGATGGCTGCGCATTTGAACATTCCCAAAAACGCCGTTTCTTCCCACGCCAGCGAGTACAGTCCGAGCAGGCTGATGCCTGCATACCAGATTCTCTGCCGGTCATGGATAAGCCCGTTTGGAAATGCGTTGCCCATGGTCAGTTCCCGGAGCGACGACTTGCGATTCCATTCGTTCTCCGCGATGTCGATTTCGATCATCGCACACAGAATGGCCCACGATGCAAAGATTACGGTAGCGATTGCAATTGCTACCTGCATCCCTGAAAATCCAAGCGCTTCTTCTGTCGATGCCGGCATGTTTCTGAAGAAGAGGGCACCTCCCGAAAGCACTCCTGTAAGAAGCGTGGCTCGAGCGAGGTGGAATGGGGTTGTCGGCAAAATGAGCTGCAGGAGCCTTACTATCGGCTCGAATACCCTGATGATGAGTAAGTGGTCCAATGTTTGCATCCGTCTCCTTTCTTTTGTTGTTGAGGTTGTGCTGTCTGAACGTAATATAATCACTGGCAATCGGTTTGGTCAAATAAAGAAAAGGCCCGCACATAAAATTGTGCGGGCCTTGAAGTTCTACGCCGGTCTTCAGGGCGTCCAAGCTAAGACGCTATCGCGCCCTGTGGCATGAGCGCATTTATGGCTCGAGTGGCTTTGTCGAATCCTTCCTGCAGTTTGCTTTTTCCGGGCGGAAGAGGCGTGCAGTGTCCGAAGCATAAATCTGGATATCCAGATATGAAAAAGTACACGATGTTGGTTGCGTATTTTATTGTCGAAGGTCAATGGCCGCCAGCCGCAAGGCGAGAGGTCAAATATCCGCAAGACTATACAATAACTACCAGGGTATGGCAATAAAGTGGACGAAGCGGTGAAAAGCCCGAACGTGTATAATGTGCACATATGTCTACGATGTTCGAAACCCGCTACCAGAAGCTCAATAAGGCCCAAAAGCAGGCCGTTGATACCATAGAGGGCCCTTTGCTCGTAGTTGCAGGTCCGGGCTCGGGAAAGACCGAAATTTTGAGCCTCAGGGTCGCCCAGATCCTCAAGGAGACTCAGGTACTCCCGTCGAACATCTTGTGCCTGACCTTCACAGACTCGGCTGCGGTGAATATGAGAGACAGGCTTTCAAGGCTTATCGGCCAGGAAGCGTACCGGGTGGCCATTCATACCTTCCATAGCTTCGCGACCGAATCCATTCAGAAGTACCCTGAATTTTTCTATAAGGGTGCCATTTTCACTCCTGCGGATCCCATTTCTCAGATTTCTATCCTTGAGGAAATCTTTGAAGGACTTTCATATGACAATCCGCTCAGGTCTGTGCACCCTGATCAGGGCTTCGTATATCTTTCGGATGTGGCTCGAATCATCAGCCACCTGAAGAAGGCAGGCGTGAATCCTGACGAGTTCGACCGGCTGCTTGAAGAGAACGAGTCGGACATCAATACGGTAACGGAACTCATCGGTCCACTTATGGAAAAGACCGTGTCTGCAAAAGTTGTCGAGGATTTGGGCATTGCGCAGAAGTCGCTTGCAGAGAAGGCATCGTTTAAGGATGCGCATTCTGATATTCATGCGCGGACGGGATTTCCTTCTCTCCTTCATGCAGTCGCCATCTCTCTTGAAGAAGCGCTGATCCGTGCGGCAGACATTTGCAAGAATGAGCCTGTTTCCAAATGGAAGGAAAAATGGTTCAAGAAGGATGACGGCGGAAGAAAGGTATTCAAGGATGCATTGTCGCTCGACAAGTCGAAGGCGGTTTCAAGCATA
>DASWWM010000012.1:0-9125 GCA_036405975.1 Minisyncoccota bacterium
CCGGATTGAGAAGTCGAAGTCAGCACCAGAGACGAGCTGTTCGTCGAACAGCCCGGCCTTTGTACAAAGGCCTTTTTTGAACATCAAAAAAGGCCCAAAGATCATTGACCTTGTGAATTCAGATTCAGGGAAATGAGCATGCGATACAAGGGTTCCTTTTACAGTTCCTCCGGGAGCAAACTTTCTCACGATCTCATAATCGCCAAAAGCAATGTCTGCGTTCTTGCCTTTGATTGCTTTCACCTGAAGCTCGATAGAGTCGGGAGTTCGAAGGTCGTCGACGTTCCAGATGGTAAGATACTCACCAGAAGCTTCCTTGATGCATGTATTCATCGAGTTTCCGATCGGTACTACGGGAGTCGTGATGATGTGCTTGATCCGGCCGGGGTATTTTTCTTGGAACTCTTTGACCCAGGCAATCTCTTCTTCGTCGGGTTCATTGTGATCAAGAACCACTTCAAGCTGATCAAACACAGTCTGCTTCGGCAATTCTTCAAGAAAAAGCTTGAGGTATGGCTTCATTCGGAAACAAGGTGTAATTGTGCTTACTGTTGGTTTCATTTTTTTATTGTTACTTGATCATTTTTAATTCCCGCATCTGCTTGATAATGTCCCTGATTCCGTCTTCTAGCTTTATTTCAGGCTTCCAGAATTGAAATATGTACTGCGAAGGCTCGATTTTCATTGAATGCTGTACCTCGTCATGTGCTTCCGAAGGAAGCACCGGAATATTTTCGAAGTTCGAGCTGATCATGCCTGCGATATCGATGACCTTGCTCCATTCGAAGCTCGAGACATGGAGAGGCTGATCAGGATTGATATCCGCATATCGCTCAGAAAGGGTGACGAGGCATCGAGAGCAGTCTTCTGCATGAAGGAACTGTCGGCTTTCTTCTCCATTTGTCATGAGTTCTATCTTGCCTGTCTGGTCTGCCTTGAGAATGAGGTCGGTGATAACGTGGGACTTCTCGAGGTCTCGTTCAAGTCCGTATACATTCCAGAACTGCACAACTCTTCCTCCGATAGACCGTGTCATTTTTTCTCCAAGGTTTTTTAGCAATCCATATGTCGAGAAGGACATTGAAGACATCTGGCTTGATGCGAAGAGGAATGGCTTATTGTATTTCTTAAGCACACCGAACGTATTGACCATGATCTTCTGGTTGTTTGTCATATAGTCATACGTATCCTGGTATTTTTTCAGATACTTTGCTCCTCCTATATCGAAAGCGAGGAAGAATACGAAATCGCATTCCTTTACTGCAGCATCGAGCAGCGGATTGTCGTTAGTTCGCAAGTCTTCGTCTGGGCCTCTTACCAGATCGAATTCAACATATTCATGTCCGTGCTTCTTCAGATATTCGCAGAGCTCAGCTCCGATCTGGCCGGACGACCCCAGTACCAAGTATTTCATCGTAATTGTCTTTAATGTATGTAAGTGGTCCAATGATATCACGCTTTTGCGTTCAGGGGCTCTTCAAATGGCTTTATTTTGAATACGTAATATAAAGGGAAGGAGAGAAGGGTGTATGAAATAAGTGTGGCTACGGCAGCACCATTGATGCCATAAGCCGGAATCATGTATAGGTTGAGAGCGATGTTTACAACCATTGCCAAAAGAGAACTGCAGAAAAGAACCCCTTTCCTGTTCTCATTAATAAGGAAGTAATGCATTGCTAGGCTGGAAGCCATGCAGACAGAGGCCCAGGTGTAGATGGAAAGAACACCTGCACTGGCGGCGTATTCCGGGCCGTACGCAAGGTTGATAATGAATCCTGAAAGCAGTGATACCGGAATCGCGACGACAGTTGCAAGTCCAATCAGACTGCCAGAAAGTGCCAGCACTCTTTTTTTGTATGTCGCCGTCGATGTCCGTTTCGCATTTACAATTGCGGGGAACAGGGAAGAGGCGATGATGCCGGGAATGAAGTTCCAGACCTCGGCGAGTCGGACTGCTGCGTCGTAGAGTCCGACAGACTCGCTGTCGAGCATGTTCTTGATCATGACCTGGTCAATCCGCGTATAGATGACAGCAAAGACCGACGTAAGAAGCAGCGGCCAAGAATCCTTGAGGATGCTGACAGCAATCCTTCTGTCGAATTTCCATGCAAGAATCGATCCGTATTTCTTCTGTCTAAATATAATGTACAGGCTTGCGTACAAGAGCGACTCAAGAAGCAGGATGAATGAAAGATAGATGATTCCCTTGTCGAAATAGAATACAGCGACCTTGAGAGCATTCAATATGACCGTTGTTGCAAGTGCAATAAGAGACGGATACTTTTGCTGTACATGCGATTGGAACTCATACGCAATGATGTTGAATGAATTGAATATGTACGTAAGCGATATGATGACGATCAAATAAAACGAGATATCTTTTGGGGAGAGGGCAATTGCTCCTCCTATTGCAAGAAGGGTTGCTGCAACTCCTGCCATGAGCTTGAGCCCTAAAGCCGATCCCATGTACTCATTCACCTGGCGCGGGTGCTTCACGAGGTCTCTGTACAAGACGGTGTCGATTCCAAGGGTCGCTAGTATTGAAAAGATTCCCACGAAGCTGATGGCGTAACTCAATTGCCCGTAGTTCTCGGGTCCGAGATATCGCACCATGTATAGTGTGACAAAAAATGAGATGACCAGACTTATGATCCTTGTTCCAAGCGACCAGCCCGTGCTCCTGGAATATTTTTTGAAGCCTGCTCCATTGATGAAATTTTTCAGTCTCCAGCCAAGCTGGGTACGGGGCGTGTTTGGTTCCATGACGAGTGTGTTGTACGGCCATTATACCAGCTTTTGCCCATATTTTGGTGTGATATACTTCTGGGCATATCAGATAATACATATATAGACAGCATGAACCGAACTTTCAATAAGATTCTCGAATATACGGCCATCGGCTCGGTATTCGCGACAGTCTTCGTTCCACTGATGGTCAGCGTATCTCTCTTCTTTCCGTACATAACTGGGAAGGCCCACTTGTTCAGGCTGCTCGTCCTTCTTGCAACGGCTGCATATCTTCTTCTTGTCATCCGGGACAGGTCGTTCCTTCCGCGGAAGAACGTGCTGCTCTGGTCGTCGGTCGCATTCGCTGCGGTTCTCGGTGTCGCGACCCTCACATCCGTCGATCCTTCGAGGAGCTTCTGGAGCAACTTCGAGCGAATGGAAGGGTATGTGACCATCCTTCATCTCCTGGCTCTCTTCATTGTATCCTGTTCAGTGCTTCGAACTCGCGCATTGTGGGCTGTGCTCTTCAGCGTCTCTCTGGGCGTAAGCATCGTCATGGGGCTTCAGGGATTCGCCGAATTGGCTGAGAAGAAAGGCGTATTCGGCTCGTTCCGAATGTCGGGAACTCTCGGAAACTCATCATATCTTGGAATCTACTCTCTCATGCATGTATTCATGGCAGGATTCCTCGCGACGGCGCTGCTCAAGGCAAAACCGTTCGTTGAGGCTCCTGGCAGGTATATCGGTCTCGGAGCAATCGGCCTATTCAACCTGATCGTGATGTACAGCACGGGTACGCGCGGTTCATTCGCCGGTCTGGTTGCCGGACTGTTCATTGTCACGGTACTCGTAGCCGTCTTTGAGAAGAACAATAAGGCATATCGAAAGGCGGCTATCGGAGCACTGGCTGTCGTTCTCGTCGTCGTGTCTCTTCTTGGCGCGCTCAAGAATACCGCATTCATCAAGGGAAATGACCTTCTTTATAGGTTCAGCTCGCTTGTAACTACTGACGTTAAGGGCGTCCTGGCCGAACAGGGCAAGGCACGAACCCTTCTTTGGGGCATGGCATGGGAAGGCGTGAAGGAGAAGCCTCTCCTCGGTTGGGGGCAGGACAATTTCGGATTCGTTTTTGCCAAGCATTACGATCCGGCCATGTATGGACAGGAACAGTGGTTCGACAGAACGCATAACGTATTCATGGACTGGCTGATCGCATCGGGCTTCATGGGACTCATAAGCTATCTCGGACTCTTTGGGGCAGCTCTGTATATGATCTGGAGAAACAGGTCGTCTGAGGCGGAATGGACCATCTCTGAGCGAGCAATCCTTACCGGATTCCTGGCCGCATACTTCGTCCACAACCTGTTCGTATTCGACAACCTCTCAAGCTACATCCTGTTCTTCCTCGTTCTCGCATATGCAAGCGCACGGAATGACGGGCGAACCGGGAATGACATCTCATCATCGAAGGTGGCACCTCTTGTCTCATCTGAGCCTGTTCAGTATGTCGCCGGGACGCTGATCGCAGTCGCTTTGGTATCGGGAATGTACTTCGTCGTGTACAAGCCGTATGCGGCAGGAAAGGCCCTCATCTCTGCGCTTCAGGCATCGTCCGCACAGAACCCTTCGGCTGAAAACATCACTGCGCTTTACAAGAAGGCTCTCTCATATGACACCTTCGGGACTACCGAGATCAATGAGCGACTGGCGGAGGCTGCTCCGCAGCTCATTCAGGCAAATCAGGGGCAGCCCGTTGCCGATGAGCTCATTCGGCTCGTAGCCACTCAATACGAAGAGGCATTCAAGAAGACACCCGGGGATCCGCGACCGTTCATCTTTTACGGAATGTTCATGCAAAGGCTCGGATTGTACGACGATGCGCTCATGTATATCGACAAGGCCCTCGCTCTCTCTCCGTCAAAGCAGTCATTCCATTATCAGCGAGGTCTCACTCTCGTCGCACAGACGAAGATGACCGAAGCCTCTGAGTCATTCAAGACTGCATACGAGCTCGACAAGTCGAACCTCGAGGCGAAGAATCTGTATGGAATCTCGCTCATCTATGCCAGCCGGCTTCAGGATGCACGCGTGCTCTTCGGAGATGACATGAATTCCTGGGGCGATGCCCGAGTGCTCAGCGTCCTTGAGGAAACCATGAACTTCGCGGAAATCGTCAGGATCGCAAAAGCTCGAGTTGCCGAGAATCCTGAGAACCCTCAGCATCGAATGTTCCTTGCCAGCGCATATCTGAAGGCGAAGCAGCCAGCTAACGCCATCGTTGAAATCCAGGCAGTTATCGACATGGTCCCTGAATTCAAGGCTCAGGGCGAGTCGTACATAAAAGATATCCGAGCAGGGAAGGATCCTTCAGCCCAGTCTGCCCAATAATTTAGATTCCATTGGGTGGGAATAAAGAACACCGGCCGGGCTGTTATCAACAGCCCGGCCGGTGTTTTCGGTGTACCGAAGCGTTATAATTTAAGCACACATGCCTCTGTGTGAATTTCTCATGAAATTCCTATCAAGGTTTAGCAATAAATACAATTATTATGTTCACATCAAAAATTTCGAGAGTACTGATTCTCTCCGGGGCGGGAATTGGCCTGACCGCATCCGCGATGTTCGTGTCAGCACAGGTGAGCGGGAGCCTTAATCCTGTTACGGCACTGAAGGCGATGGTCGCGGCCGTATCCAAGTCTTGCTATACGAAGGATGACATCGCAGCCCTTGAAGCAAGGAAAGCGGCGATGAATGCTGATTATCAGGCGCTTGCAAGGACGGCTGAGGGATTCAGCATAAGGGTAAGGGGTGCCGAGCGACAGGAGATCTCGTCAAGCGTGGCTCAAAGGGTGAGCGATATTGTAAGCAGAGGGGACCAGGAAAATTTGGAAAAGTGGAAGAGTGAATATGCTGTTTTGTCTGCGAAGCAGAACCGATCCGCGCGCGAAGCGGCTGAGATGCGACGTCTCGATCAGCAGATCAAGAGCGTTGAGCGACAGGTGGCCCAAGAGGCAGAGCGCCTTGCCAGGCAGCCGAACCCGAACGACCTCGCTGACCTGAAGACGAAGCTCGCGCAGGCCGATGCGGAGAAGGATGCAAAGTTCAGAGAGCTGTCGGCGCTCACAACTGAGATCGCAAATGCCAAAAAGAAATCATGCGTTTGTATGAAGCAGGCGGACTATAGCAAGTTCCAGACTCTAGGGTCTCAGATTTCCGCCCACTCTGCGCAAATCGGGTCATTGAGACAGAAAATTTCAAGCTCGGAAGCAAATATCCGGTCAATCGAGGCGAATATTCAGGAACTTAAGTTCTATTATGCCAATTATTCCGATACGAAGGCTAAGGTTGCGGCAAAGCAGACCGAGCTCGCAGCAGTGAAAAAGACCCTTGCAGCCGACAAGGCAGCCCTCAAGAAAGTCGAGGCTGAATTGAAAAAAGCTCAGGCTGACCAGCCAAAGCTTGCCGCCAAGCTCGCGGCTTCAGGAGGCATGATATGCGGTTCCTCAACAACGGTGGCCGTTACGTCGGGAGTTCAGTCGTCCTCCGTAACCATAAACGGGGTAAAGATGGTCCCTGGCCCTATTGCAGGTAGCTATGTTCCGGATCAGAATGCCGGTGGAAATCTTGGGTCAGGCTCCCCGATCAACATACCGAATATCCCTGCTTCTGGACCTGTGCCTGACTGCAATAATTCCGCAGATAACGGAAAATTGCTCGCGCTTCCGCCCGGCGTTACTGTTAGGGATTTGGGATATACGGCAGATCATTCGGTGATAACCGTGTATCGTGTGGAGAGCGGCGAAAAAACTCAGCAGTACTCCCTTTGGTGCTCGTATGGAGCCCAGCCTTATGAGGCACTGAAAGCTCCCAATATGGAAATGCGCCCGTACGTATATCGACCTCATCAGTGCGCGGACGGCATCGACAACGATGGTGATGGCCTGACAGATCTCGTCGATGCTGCGGATTGCCAGCCGGATCCAATCGAGACTCAGTGCAGCGACGGCATCGATAACGACGATGACGGCTTGATCGACGAAAACGATTCCGACTGCTTCAATGAGCAGGATGACTGCGGAGCATACAGCTTCTGTGATACGTCTTGTCCTCAGTATGACTACTTCCAGTGCCAAGGAAGCATGACGGACGGAAATTAGCCCTGTGCCAAGCAAAGGTTTGAATTCCATAAAAAGCCCCATAACGGGGCTTTTTGTATTTATTCGCCCGTACCTTATAATGCCTTCATGAATTTACCTGAACAGAAAACCGACCATTCCGGAAAGGTCGCTCTCATTACCGGCATCACGGGTCAGGACGGTGCATATCTTGCAGAGTTCCTGCTCAATAAAGGATATGTCGTGCATGGTCTCAAGCGAAGGTCATCCCTTTTCAATACTGACCGAATCGATCACTTGTACAAAGACAGACACGAGGCCGGGGTCAGGTTCTTCCTGCATCACGGAGACATGACCGACTCCACGAATCTCATTCGAATCGTCCAGCAGGTTCAGCCTGACGAAATCTACAATCTTGCGGCACAGTCTCATGTGCAGGTTTCTTTTGACGCACCGGAGTACACTGCAAATGCCGACGGCATAGGCGTGCTCCGAGTCCTTGAGGCGATCAGGATCCTCGGTCTTGAAAAGAAGACTCGCTTCTACCAGGCTTCTACTTCAGAACTGTACGGCCTCGTTCAGGAAATTCCTCAAAAGGAAACGACACCGTTCTATCCTCGGTCTCCGTACGGAGTGGCGAAGCTTTACGGATTCTGGATCACGAAGAATTATCGAGAGGCATACGGGATGTATGCAACAAATGGAATCCTCTTCAATCACGAAAGCCCGATCCGAGGAGAGACCTTCGTGACAAGAAAGATCACGCGGGCTGCCGCTCGAATCAAGCATGGGCTTCAGGAAAAGCTGTACCTCGGAAATATGGACTCTCTCCGGGACTGGGGACATGCGAAGGATTACGTCGAAGGGATGTGGAGGATTCTTCAGCAGGAAACTCCGGATGACTATGTGCTTGCGACAGGAGAGAAGACCTCCGTCCGCGAATTCGTATCAAAGGCATTCAAGCATGCCGGCATCGATGTGGAATGGAGCGGAACCGGAGTCGATGAGAAGGGAACTGACAAGGCTACAGGAAAAGTCATCGTAGAGGTGAGTCCTGAATATTTCAGGCCTGCGGAAGTTGACCTTCTTGTCGGAGACGCATCGAAGGCCCGGGAAAAGCTGGGCTGGACGCCAAAGTACACGCTCGATGAGCTTGTGAAGGAGATGGTCGAGTCCGACCTGAAGGAAGTTGAGAAAGAGCTTCATATGAAAGAAGGCGGATTCGAAGTCCATCTCAAGAGAGAGTAGGACGGATATTTAGAAATGCCCGAATGCGCCGCTGAATCCGGCGCATTTGCTTATACATATATAATGAACAAAGACTCAAAAATTTACATCGCCGGTCATAATGGAATGGTGGGCTCTGCGCTAAAGCGGAATCTCGAAGCAAGCGGCCATACGAATATCGTCTGCCGTTCTTCAAAAGAACTTGATCTCAGGGATCAGGCGGCTGTGCTTGAGTTTTTTAAGACCGAACAGCCCGAATATGTTTTTCTTGCCGCAGCAAAAGTGGGAGGCATCATCGCGAACAATACCTACCGGGCTGATTTTATTTACGAGAACTTGATGATTCAGTCGAACGTCATCCATGCGACGCATCTCATTCATCAGGCTGACCCTGAGAAAGGAAAGAAACTCATGTTCCTCGGATCGTCATGCATCTATCCGAAGCTCGCACCGCAGCCGCTTAAAGAGGAGAGCCTGCTGACTGGTCCGCTTGAATATACAAATGAGCCGTATGCAGTCGCAAAGATTGCCGGCATAAAGATGTGCGAGTCTTACAGGAATCAGTACGGGGACAATTTCATATCCGTCATGCCGACAAACCTCTACGGTCCGAACGACAACTATGACCTGCAGAATTCGCATGTGCTGCCTGCGCTTATCCGGAAGATGCATGCGGCAAAGATCAGCGGCGCGCCTGCCGTAGAGCTTTGGGGGACAGGCGCGCCGTACCGCGAGTTCATGCATGTGGATGACCTTGCATCGGCCTGCGTATTTCTCATGAATACATACGACGGTCTCGATTTTGTAAATATTGGGGTAGGGGAAGATATCACCATAAAGGACTTGGCACACATGGTTGCCGAAGTCGTTGGGTATACGGGCGAGCTTGCATTTGATGCATCAAAGCCTGATGGAACGCCGCGAAAGCTCATGGATGTAAGCAGGCTTAATGCGCTTGGGTGGAAGCATACGATCGCACTGAGGGATGGAATCACATCAGTCTATGCTGATGTTCTTGAGAAAGGCCTGCTGAATTAGTCGCGTCAGTCGCAACCG
>DASWWM010000013.1:0-108875 GCA_036405975.1 Minisyncoccota bacterium
GGATAATCCGTTTCTTGACGAGAACACCATTTCCGAAATCGAGCAGTACAAGGAGCTTGATGAGAACTACTGGAATATCTACGGTCTTGGGCAGAGAGGGGTGAACTCGGCGACAATCTATCCCAACTGGAAGCTTTGCGATGATATACCGGAAGACGCTGACAGGTTCTACGGACTGGACTTCGGTTACAACAACAAGACCGCACTGATCGACATCGGGGAAAAGGATAAGGATAACTACGCTGACGAGCTGATATACGAGAGCCATCTTACCAACTCCATGCTCATTGAGCGGATGAATGAGATGGGTATCGATAAGAATAGGCCAATTTATGCGGATGCTGCAGAAAAGCAGCGTATCGAGGAAATCAAGGCGGCTGGATACAACATCATCTCAGCTGACAAGGAGGTTGAGAAAGGCATCGATAGCGTCAAAAGCTCCAAGTTCTACATCACCAAAAGATCTGTGAATATGCAGAAGGAAGCTAGGTCCTACATGTGGAAGCAGAAAGACGGAAAGATACTCGATGAGCCGGTTAAGGCAAATGACCATGCAATGGATGCAGTCAGGTACGGAATTCACACACGCAAGAAGGCCATCAGTTTTATTGGATTCGTATAACCACAAATGAAAACACTTAAAAAGACATTGGAATTAATTGGTCTGTTAGTAGGTTGGGTATTCATGGCGGCAATGGGCTTTGCAATAATAATCCTCATTTATGCAGCGATTATTGCGGTCCCTGTTGCAATCATATTCGGCGGTATTTATTTAATATCTTAAAAACATGAGTCAAAAGCAATCAAAGAAAATGAAGCAGACTGTCAGGCGTGAGGCACGCGCAGTTTGGGGCGAGGGAATTGAGGCCATGGGAACTTTGCTTCGAAAGAAGCCGAAGTATTTTCCCAAGTTCCTCTGGATAGTATTACTAATGCCAGTCTTCAAGACTAAGGCAGTAAAGCTCTTGTACAAACACCTATGATTTCACCGGAGATTAAAAGTCAGATATTGAGCCTTGTTGAAGAAGAGACTGGTCGAATTCAGTATGGAAAGATAATGATTGAAATCACCGTTGCGAAAGGAAAGTGCACGAATATTCAGGCCGAGACCAAGAGAAGTCTTAATCTCAATGAACCCGAACCACCAAAGGTGCGATTCAACAGCTTTGAGAAAAAGCCCGGGAGTGCCACCTTGGAATAGCGTCTCTGGATTTATGTTATAATAAATTCAATTAAATATTATTAACCCGTAGAGACATACTCATGGGCTTCAGCTGAAAGGCTGAGGCCCATTTTCTTATGAAAATCAACTTTAAAAAATACATTTCCTCGATTCCTTCTTTCTTTTCGAGAAGGAAAAACTACAGTGCCCTGTTTGCTGCAAACTCAGATAATATCTCGTTTGACGGAAAGACCCAGTATGACTTTTTGAAATACAATGAGATTAGCCTTTATGTAAATAAGGCAATCGAGAAAAGAGCTGAAAAGGTCAGCGAAGTTCAGTTCGTGCTCAAGAAAGGCGACAAGGTGATTGACCGGCATCCGCTCGTTGATTTGCTAAATAAGCCGAATCAGTTTCATACGGGTAAACAATTCTGGAAGGCTTACCAGAAGCACATGGATATTACAGGAAACGCTTTTATATATCTTGAGAAATCTACCGAGCTTTTTGACCCGATGAAGGTTAAGGCTATGCATCTTTTGCGCCCGGACCTCGTAACGGTCCAATTTGATACTACTGGCAACATCATAACGGGTTATGAATATAAAAGGGCGGGAGGTGCTACTACTATTTACAAGCCTGAGGACATTCTGTATTCCTTCGAGCCTGACCCCATGAATCTTCTGAAGGGTGTCAGCTTGCTCAAGGCTGGCGTAAGGGCAATTGAAACTGAAGTTCAGCTGGCCGAATACCAGGCAAAGATTCTGAAGAACGGAGGCAAGGTTGATGGCGTGTTTAAATTCAAGGCTGCAAACCTTACGAAAGTACAGATGGAGGAAATCAAGAAATCCTACAAGGATCAACGTGAGGAGCTTGGCGAGTACGACAATAATCTTTTCCTTGGTGGAGACACTGATTACGTTCAGCTGGGCCTGAAGCCAGAGGAGCTTTCTTATCTTGCGTCAAAGGGAGTTACCCTGGACGACATCTCTATTCTTACGAGTGTTCCTAAATCCATCCTTGCCGTTTCGTCACAGGAGACTTATGCAAATGCCGATGCATCTATTTCGATATTCCTTCGAGAGACTATCAAGCCCCTTATCACTAGTCTTGTCACGATGCTCGACTGGAGATTCATTCCGGCTGAATTCGACCTTGATTTCATTGACCCTACCCCTGAGGATGTGGACCGAAAGATTAAGCTTGTCGAAGCGGCTCATAGCACCAACTCAGTGACCATAAATGAGAAGCGAAAGGTTCTCGGCTTCGAGCCTTACAAGAATCCTGAAGCGGACCAGATACTTGTCCCTTTCAATCTTTCTCCGTTGGGTTCAGGTGATGAGGGGACTTCTGGAGCAAAAAAAAAGTCAGTCAGTGACTTTTCGCATCCGCTCAGGGATGATTATTTCCGAAAGAAATACGGCGATGTCATGGTAAAGCGAATGGACAAAAGAGAGACAAAACTTATTTCTGAAGTTATAAAGTATTTTGAGGGCCAGTCAGATAGGATAGTCGGACACCTTACGGAAACGAGGAGCTTCAGGAAGAAGAGCGTCATTGACGATGCTTTCAATCATCAGCTTGAGATCCAGATAGCCAAGGGGATGATACTGCCTATTCTTCAGAACATCCTTGAGGATGCCGGAAAGGACGCATTCAATCTTCTTGATTCTGATTACTCTTTCCATCTGTCGTCTGACATCGGTACATGGCTTGATAACCGAGCCAAGCTTTTTGCTGAAGAGATAAATGCGACCACTTTCGATAAGCTTAAGAATCAGTTTCAGGAAAGTCTAAATAGCGATGATTCTCGACAGGACCTCATTAAGCGCATCAAAGATACGTACGATGGATTTACTGCAGGCAGAGCTAAGACCATAGCACGTACAGAGGTTCATGGAGCGACAACCAAAGGAACATTTGAGGGTTACAAGCAGGCTGGTGCTCCAATAAAAATCTGGGTAACCGCAGGGGATGCAGATGTCAGAAGCAGTCATGCCTATTTGGACGGAGAAGAGCGACCTATCAACATGCCTTTCAGCAACGGTCTGGACTTTCCGGGAGATCCGAAAGGCAGGGCAGGAGAAACAATAAATTGCCGTTGCGTGATTTAGTGTTGATTTTTAAAGTATGGTATAATTATCAGTAATCAAATATTAATCCCCGCAGGAAAACATCCGTGGGCTCTAACCGAAAGGTTGGGGCCCACTTTATTTTTATGAAAAGAAAATTTTACTCAATCGAACATAAGACATTTGCAGAGCTAGGCGTAGCTACGTATAAGCAGTTGTGGGAAAAGGCAAAATCGGAAGGTTACGAAGGCATCTCTGTCAACGTCGAGACTAAATTTCTCAAGAAGTCCGAAGATGGCGAAAAGAAACTTTTTCATGCAACTTTCTCAAGCTCGAATGAGGATCGGCATGGCGACATTGTCCATCAGGTTTTCCACCTCGTAGCGTTCCAGAAGAATCCTGTATATCTCGATTCCCATAATTACGATTCTATCGAGCACATCATCGGACGTATCCCGAATATCGGCGTAGCTGACGGAGTTTTGCAGGGCGATGTCGAATTCGCAACCATGAATCCGAAAGGGGCACTTGCTGAAAAGATGGCAGAAGGAGGATTCCTTCATGCCAGTTCAATCGGATTTATTCCGATGGCTTTCAATGAAGAAGGAGACATTATCGAATCTGAATTACTTGAAATATCTGCAGTAAGTGTTCCTGCCAATGCGGATGCATTGTTCGAAAAGACTTTTATAAAAACCAAGAAGGCCGACTGTCCCGACTGCTGTGGGCTTCCAGAGAACGAAGTTGCCGAAGGTCATAATCATGTGCCTGAAGAAGAAACTGAGCCTGAAACTAAGCCGGACGCTGACGATGTTGAGACTACGAAGCCGGATGAAGAGCCTGCCGTAAAGGCAAGTCGAAAATCCATGGCTATCAAGGTGACATCGAGTCTAATCCAGAAACGCCAGAATCTGCTGAAGAGCATTGCCCAGAACGTGCATGAGCTCACTGAACAGAATCGCCAGGACAAGAAGCGGAAGATTTTTCAAGCCGTGCGAACTCTCCAGGAAGAACTTTAAAAAATTAAAAGATCAGATAAGGGCGCATAAGAATCTCCTAGCGCCGGCTCCGAGGAGCGGACTGAATTTAAAAGCTAACTATTACTAGTAATGCATAAATTACTTAAGTTGATCAAATCCCTGACTGCACAGGGTTACGCTTCTTCCGCACAGAAGAGCGAAGTTGCAGCGAAGTTCAAGGAGCTAGAATCCGAAGAGCAGGAAGTTATCAAGGATGATGTCGCTAAGGTTGATGCTCTTCCAGAAGAGAAGCCAGCCGAAGACGACGAAGACAAGGAACTTGAGAAGAACATCAAGATGCTTGTTAAGGGCTCAGCAAAGGCTGAAGTCAAGGAGGCCGTCGAGGGCATGAAGTCTGAAATCAAGGCTTGGCTCGAAACGCAGAAGGATGCCATGAACAAGAGTGCCGGTATCTATAACCCTGACGTTCAGGCAAAGCGAAAGTCCCTCAATACATACTTGAGAGATTTCTCAAGCGCGCTTTTGAACAACGACGTTGCACAGATCCAAAAGGTCAGTGGAAACCTTTCTACAAAGGAACTTACTACGGACGCTACAGGCTCACCTTACGGTGGATATGTGGTTGAATCAGAGCTTTCTGCCGAAATCCGTCACCTCACTGGTGAATACGGAGTCGCACGAAGAGAGATGACAACCGTTCAGCTTTCGAAGAACTCATATGAAGCAAACACACTCGTAACGGATGTGACTGTTTACTGGGTTGATGAAGCAGGCTCAATCCCTTCTACGCAGGTAGTACTCGGTCATGCGCCTTTGACGCTCAAGAAATTGGCGGCAATCGTGACGTTGACTCGTGAGCTCCTTGAGGATTCAGAAATCGACCTATTCGCATTCATCGCAACTCGTGTTGCTGAAGGATTCGCAAGAGCTGAAGATGCTGCGTTCTTCGTCGGAGATGGTACGGGTACTTACGGTGGATTTACAGGTGCATTGAATGCTTCAGGTGTAAACGTGGTCACAAAGGCCGTTGCGTCTACATTCTCAGGCATCACCTATGACGACCTTATCGCTATGCAGGATGCAACTCCGGAAGGAGCTCTTCCGAATGGTAAGTACTACGGTAACCGAACGATTGTAAGCAATCTTCGAAAGCTTAAGGACTCAGCCGGACAGTACATTTTCGCTGACGCAACTCAGGGAAATACTGCTACTCTCCTCGGCCGTACTTTCGTTTCGGTTGAAGTGATGCCGGTTTCTTCTGCAACAGCAGCAAGCACTCGGTTCTTCATGTTCGCCGATTTGAAGAAGTCTTCTATCTTCGGATACAAGGGCGCTATCTCAGCCGATCGATTCAACGCTGGTATTGTGAGAAATGTCGCAGCAAATGCGGACATCAACCTCATCACTACAGACCGAGAAGCGATTCGATGGGTTGAGCGAGTTGGTGCGGTTACTGTGATGCCGGCGGCTATCACGGTTCTCCGAACTGGCGCAGCTTCTTAATCGAAGCAGGTTTAGCAGTTAATCAATAATTGTTGCTCTCGGGTCTTCACTTCACAGCGATAGACCCGAGATGCTGTGAAAGCAATTATCACAAACATATGAAAAAGAAATTCATCTACAGAGACAAAAAGACGGGCAAGAAGATTTATTCCGATGTGCCTATTACTGATCCGAACCTGGTACTGGTTAAGCAGGTCCGTGACGGTCAGATGAAAGGGAATAACATAGTACAGAAATGAAATATACAACCCCTCTGAAAATCGAAGAGTACATGATGATTGAGATTGAACCCAGCTTCGAGCCTGTTGTCGAACGCTGGATCGAGGCAGTTTCAAGAATGATGGACAAGTACACGAACCGGACGCTTGTAGCCGACCCTGCTGATGTCACTCGTTATTTCAACGGAGACGGGAAGGATGTATTTTTTCCAGACGATATTCTTTCAATCACTGAACTAAAGGTTGGTGACGAATACGGGGATAATCTCGTTGCCGTCACCGGCTATGGAATCTATCCTAAGGGCGGAAATGAGCCCGTACGGCAGATTACGCTAAGGTCCGGCTCTTTCACCAAAGGTTTGCAGAACATCGAGCTGAAGGGCAAATTCGGGCTATTCATTGAGACTCCTGCGGACATTGAGCTTTGCGCCACCATGCTTACTGCAGAAATCATCAAGCCTAGTCTTCCAAAGGTCGATACTGACATCAAATCCGAGAGCATCGGAAATTACTCAGTGACTTACACGGACATCAAGTCCGTACCAGGTTCTGAAAGATTCACCCAGATGCTTGATCCGTACAAGCTAATAACCCTCTAAGCATGTCCATTTCAAGATTCTTCACGACGGTATTCAGCATCAAGAGATCTGTCTGGGGCACAGACGAGGATGACAATTCATTTTCTGAGGAATCGGAGGTGGGCAGTTTCAGCGGTCACAGACAGCAAGCGAGTGCTGAGCTTGTGCAGAACCTGGGCCTTACGTATACAAAGGCCTTTACCGTATGGTGTCCGGTCGGAACTGATGTCGTGGAAGGGGACACTATCGAAGCTGAGGATGGCAAGTATTCGGTCCGTGCCGTGCAGCTGAACGGAAACGGCCTCAATCGCCACAAGCAGATTGTCGCCGAACTCGATTTAGTTGAAACAGAATAAAATGGCAGAAAATCTCGATTACAGCTTTGAGGGTTTGGAAGAGTTGAAGACTGCCGTTGCCAGAAACCCGGAAAAGGTCATTAAGGAAGTGGCAGCCTTCTTTGTAAGGGGAATGGCTGTCTATAACCGAAGAATCATCCGTAATCCATGGAGAATGGGCGAAAGAGGTGGTGGTGCGCCGAAGGACACCGGGAATTTGCGCGATACGCACAAAAGGGAAATCCAGCAATGGCAGGCACGCATCTATCCTTCGGCCCCGTACGCTGCATATGTCCACGGCCTCAATGGAAAGACGATGAACAGCCGGGGGGTACAGCTCAGACCGTGGTTGCATTATGCATATGCTGAAAGTGATTCCGAGATAATGGAATTGGAAAAGGGATTATTAGAAAAGATAGTTAATAACTTAGCCAAATAAAATGCTACCGACAATTTTACAAGACATACGAACCAAATTAGCTGGCGTTTCTTCCATTAAGGAAATCTACGGCTATCCGCTTGAAGGAAATCCGAAGAAGTTTCCTGCCGCAATCTTCTTCTTCGACAGATTCGACAATAGTTTCAGTACGGTGGCCGATAATTTCAAAGTACTGAACTTCAAGCTGTATTTAGTCATAAACTCTTCAGGGACCAGTGTCGAGACCATTCAGGAATCAGTCATGCCAAAGCTCATCGATGCGGTTGTTTCAAAATTCGATGCGGAATGGAACGGAGGCACGATAAACGGCCATAGGGTGTGGTCGCTCATTACGGGCGGGGAATTGTCCGTAAGCGTTGAGCAGAAGGGTAAAACAGTCACGGCAGATCTGACAATTCAGGTTAAGCTTTCCACTCAAAATTAAGATATGGTATAATTTAGGCACAAGTAAATACATTCCGCAGGAAAACATCCGTGGATCCGCCTCAACAGGCTGATCCATTTTTTTATTAAAAAACATAAACAATTATCATGACTGAAATAGGAAGAAAATTAGAAATAGGTTTTGCGCCAGAGAGCTCAAGAGGAGTCGCTGAATCGACGGTCTCAAAATGGGCTAAGCACGTATCCGCAGACATCATCCCGCGCGTAGAGAAGGCAATTGATGACAATACCCGAGGTCGGCTTGAGGATAGCGAAGGGGCAAGGGTGGTCAAGAAGTGGTTCGACGGAACGCTCGAAGGCATTCTTCATGTCGATACGATCGGATATCTTTTTGCAAACATCTACGGAGCTCCGGTCTCAACTGTTGTTGAAGGGGATGTTATGTCTCATGCATTTACGATGAGTCAGTCAATTGAACACCCTACATTCTCGCTTTTCAGAAAGGATGGAAGCGTTAACCAGAAAGTCTACGGAGGAGGGGTCGTAAAGACGCTTGAGATTTCCGCTGTTGCAGATAATTATGTGCGATTCTCAGCTGACATCGCAGCGGCAAATGAGGCATCGAATTCATCAACTCCTTCATATGACACCGAATATGACTTCATCGGAAAGGACGTAACGGTCAAGATGGCCGATACGTCCGGAGCACTCGCAGGAGCAACAGCATTGAAACTAAAGGATGTAAATATTTCTTGGGATAATTCGGCAATAGTAGACCATGTCCTCGGCAATCTTTATCCTGATGCGATTTACAACGGTGCATCCATGATCGAGGTGACTTTCACTAAAAATTATGTGGATACGACTTTCGAAGACCTGTTCAAGTCTGATGCCTATAAATACATGTCGATTGCGATAGAAGGCAATACAGATATAGGTGACGGAAATTTCCCTGGTTTGGTACTTACGCTCAACAAAGCCCAGGTTCAGTCATGGGAACGATCAGGTGGCGGAGACGAACTTGTAACAGAGGAAGTAACCATCAAGGCATTCTTCAATCAGACAGACTTAGCGCAGAGTGGCCTAACGCTGAAGAATCTCACGGCCACTTACGCCGGATAATTGGATGGTCCGGAAGGACCTTAAACTATGGATCTTTAAATTACTGGTTTGCTAAAACAGCAAATTCCATAGCTACCCAGCCACTAGATTGATTGAACTCGCCTTCCGAGATTCTTACTTTTCTTGCTGTAAAACTCTGATCGATTACGTTGGCCTTGGTACAGTTTGGAATAATGAATGCTTTTTTTGCAGCAATCAGCTCCGCTATCCCGGCCTGATCTTTAGCTATAGATGATTTTGTGTAAGCGTCAAATGCATCTTCATCAGTAGCGACAAGTGTAATGCCCTCGCAATTACTCTTATCCTGAGTCGATGTAACTATTACGGCATTTCCTACCGATGAATTACTGACTGAAGGAGAAGAAGAGCTCGGCCCGGTTGATAGTACGGCAATAAATAGAAGGATAGAGATTCCGAGGATTATACCCAGGATCTTATAGCTTCTTTTGACCGGCAGTTTAGAGGAAGTTTCCATATTCAGTGAATTATTTGATTAATTAAGTAACCTTAAAACTAAAAACCCTATATGTCAATAAAAACAATCAAACTTTCTAAGCACGAAGTAGACATGAAGCCCGCTCTTTCTTGGTATGAAAAAGAGGAAGTGAAGGCGGTAATGCAGAGCGGAAGCAAGATGGATAACTCCGGACTGAAGGGATTTGACGGATACGCAATGCTTGAGGCAAAGATAAAGCTCTTCGAATGCCTGATAGTCGAAATCAGAGAAGGCGAAAACAAGATTGTAGGAGTGCGTGAATGGCTCAAGACTCTTTCCGCTGAAGACGGCGATATCATAGATGCGGCCGCAGACGAGATCGGTAAAAAAAAATAATAACCGATCGCAGCAATCTCAAGCTGGAGCTTGAAGGCAGGCTGCAGCCATCCAGGGCGGTAATCATGGAACTGCTGAGCGAAAGATACGGATGGACTCCTGATGAAATCAAAACGATGAGTCAGGAAGACATCGAAAACTATACGGCAATAATTTCCATGAAGAACAAGATGAGGGAAAAGGCAGAGAAAGCTAATAAGGGAAGGGCAAGATAAATAAAAAAATGGCAGAAAGAGAACTATCAATCTTACTAAAACTCAGGGACCAGGCTTCGAAAGAGCTGACAGCTTTCGGCGTTAAGGTAAAGGGCATGGAACCGAAGTTTCAGAAGATGGCTGCAGGTGGTACTACGGCCCTTGCTCTTTTGACTGGGGCTATCGGAGCGTCAGTTGCCAAAGCTTCAGAAATGGAGAGCATCGAGATTGCTTTCACTACCATGCTTAAGTCTGCATCCGCTGCGAAGGACATGATTGCCCAGCTCAATGAATTTGCAGCGAAGACTCCTTATGAATTTCAGGAAATTGCTCAGGCTTCGAAATCGCTTCTCGCATTCGGTATCCCAGCAAAAATGATGCAGGAAGAATTGAAGAAAATCGGAGATATTTCATCTGGTATTGGTGCCCCTATCGGCGAGATCGCTGAGCTTTACGGAAAGGCAAAGGTTCAGGGTCGTCTATTCGGAGAGGACATAAATCAACTTACCGGCAGGGGTATTCCGATCATACAAGAATTAGCTAAGCAGTTCGGCGTGACGGAAGGGAAGGTCAAGGAGCTTGTCGAAAGTGGAAAAGTTAATTTTTCCCATCTGTCGAACGCTTTCGCTTCCATGTCTCAGCAAGGAGGCCAATTTTTCAATATGATGGATGCGCAATCTGCCAGTGCGGCGGGAATGTGGTCAACGTTTCAGGATTCAATAAGCGCTACGATGCGCACGGTGGGCATGCAATTTTTGCCAATGCTCAAGGATTTAATGAGCGCTGTAACACCTCTTCTTGAAGGATTCGGGGCGTGGGCGGCTGCACATCCCGAAATAATAAAGTATACAGTGCTCGCAACTGCGGCTATCGCTGCAATGACTGCTGTGATCGGTTTTGCAGGTATTGCCTTGCTCGGTTTGACGACTGCTGCCTCAGGATTTGGACTCACCCTCGGAGCTTTTCTGTTGCCTTTGGCATTGGTTACCGCAGCGATAGTAGCAATTGTGGGAGTCATGGCATGGTGGGTTATGAACTGGAAGGAAAACGTTGCGACAATGAAATGGCTATGGCAGGGATTCTCCGATTTCTTCATTGGAATTTGGAAAAATATCGAAAGCTATTTTACTGATGTGTGGGTCGGAATCAAGGCGATATTTCAGGAATCGATTGATTGGATGATGCAGAAGATACAGCCTTTGTTGAATGCAATCAACACCGTTCAGTCAGGCTTCAGCGCAGTTACCGGGGCAGTCGGCAGTACGGCAAAATGGGTAGGTAGCGCAATCAGTGTCAACGATGCAATCATCTCTCCGAATGGAAACATTATATCCACTCACCCAGATGATTATCTGATAGCGACCAAGGATCCATATTCTCTCGCCGGAAACGGAGGGGGAATCAGCATCAATATTTACGGAGACGTTTCAGGCATGGAGCTTGTAGAGAAAGTGAAGAAAGCTCTCACTTTAGACATTAAGCGCCAAATCAGATTATGATAACCATCACGATTAACGGGATAGACAGGTCGGATCACATAGATGTGGACAGCATAATATTCACTCAGGGTGTCAGTAAGCAGCCTTCGATTCTTGCTTTTACAATCAAGAAAAATTCAAGCAAAACAATCCCCAATCTTGGGCAAGCCGTAATAATGGAAGAAGATGGCGAACGTCTATTCAAGGGAACTCTTACTGAAAAAGGAGAATCTGTAATCGAAGGCCTGGTAGTCGGGTACAGCTATGCGGCAAAAGACGGTCTGCATAATTTTGACAGGAAGCTGGTCAAAAAGGCATACAACTCGACTGATGCCGTGTCCGTAGCTCAAGACATCGTGGACAGCTTTTCAACTGGATTCACTCTGGAGGCTCCGGCTGTTGGTCCGGGCGTTGATTCTATACGCTTTAATTATGAGCAGCCGAGCAAGGCGATGCAGGCCCTTGCGGGCGAAATCGGCTGGGACTGGTACATTGACCCTTATGATGTGGTTCATTTCTTTCCAAAAAAAGACAAGGTTGCGCCTTTCGAAATTACCGATACTAACGGGAATCTTTCGTGGGGTTCATTGGAATTCGATAGCAACATTCTTGAGCTGAAGAATATCGTATATGTGCGAGGCGGAGAATATCTCGATGCGATATCCGAATCTGAAGCAATAGACAAATATACCGCAGACGGGTATCAGCTCGCCTGGCCTTTGGTGTACAGATATAACGGGGTGCAGGTAACAGTTGATGGGGTATCGAAGACAGTTGGAATCGACAATATTACTGACCCTTTGAGCGTTGATGTGCTATACAACTTTAGTGAAAAATCAATAAGATTCAGGGAGGATAATAAGCCTGCAGATGAAGCTCTGGTGAAGATATTCGGAAATGCTTACATTCCACTTATCGTGCAAGCAAGCGACAGCATATCCATTTCTGCTTATGGCGAATTCGAGGATATCAAGATCGATAAGAACATAAATAGTATTCGTGAGGCTGAAATGCTCGCAGGGGCGGTACTCGATCAATGGAGTGAAGGCTCTTACGAGGGAAGATTCAGGACGATGCAGAAGGGGTTGAGGGCAGGCCAATACATAACGATAAATTCAGCTGAATTCGGCGTGAATGATTCCTTCAAGATCAATACGGTAACAGGCAGGATGAAAGGCCATGACCGCATGGAATATACAATCAGCTTCCTTAAATCCGGAGAGACAGACTTCACCGATATAATGGTCGGGCTTCTCGGAAAAGACCGGAAGAACATCGTTATATCCGATGATGAAGTTATCCAAAGGCTCATCAAGATAGAAGAAACGTTCGGCGCAGGGGATGAGATAACAGAAATAGTTAAGACTGTCGGACCATATCACTACGAGGATGTGGCGGGAGGCAATACTCCGGGAATATATAACTTTTCCACCTACTCTTAAAGATGCGTGGTGTGATATAATAAAGTCACAACTAAAAACCGCTTGGAGAAAAACATTCCTGGGCATCTATCATTCGATAGGTGTCCTTTTTCTTATGAACAAAATCATCACATCAGATTCAATAGGCTCAATGGGCGAGGTAAGGATTACCAAGCGCAATTCTCTGACCAAAAGCGGCAGGAAGGCTTATGGCCGTGGAAGAATTATTTCCGTGACAGATTGGATGAAGAATCGCATTGTCTCGGGCATTGGGGGATATGGCAGGAACATACTCATCCGAAGACTGCTTTCGGACAATACATATACGGGCAACATCACCCATGCGGATCTGGGTACAGGCTCAACTGCAGCTGCTGATTCCGATACGGATCTCGAAACAGGTCTTGCTCGCGCTCAGGTAGGATCGTCTGATATCGGAAATGATTCTGGAACTATCAGATTCTTTTTTGCGGACGCCCTGACACCTGATGCGACTTATAGAGAATTCGGAACATTCATTGATGGAAGCGTGACGCTTGGGACAGGAAGGATCTTCAACAGGCTTATTCTCACGACTCCGTATGTAAAAGCAACAGGAGAGGATACGACAGTCGAAGTCAGATTCACGATTAATCCGTTATAAAAAAATGCCAATCAATCCAATTCAACCAAATTCACCAATAAGAGCCGATCACTTCATAAAGGCAAGTGAGGCTGATTCCAATCCGGCAAACAATGAAGGATACGTTCCAAAGCTCGAATCGAATGGAGAAATAAGCAGTGTCTTCACTAGATTCAATTATGGAGGCGGTGCTGATGGTGCGATTGTTCTTGATGGCACGAATACATACGGCTTCCTTTCAAAGTCTGGAAATGTATATACGATGACTCGAAACATATTCTGTACGAACATCACTATTAATTCAGGATGCACTTTGAAGACTGATGGATTCCTTTATTTCTGGACTGGAAAGATTGATGGATCAGGAAAAATAACTTGGGGTGTGCCAAATGCTGGTGGAAATGCTTCAGGAAATACAGGAGGGGTAGGCGGTGCAGCTTCGGGTACTGGACCCATCAAGAATAAGGCTGGAGGAAATGGAGGACGGGGAGGCTATCCTGGAGTCACGGGACAGGGTCAGGCCGGATTGCCTGGCGGTTCCTCTACAAGCTCTCCAGGAAGGCCAGGTGCCGCAGGGGCTACGGGTTCAGGCGCTATGCCAGGCGTTGCGGGGCCGGGCGGCACAGCTTCGACATATCTTCCTTTCGGAGTCTTTGCATTCCTTTCAATGATTGCGTGTGACCTTACATCTTCCGCTGGGTTAGCCTTTCTTACGGGATCAGCGGCCTCTGGGGGAGGCTCTGGGGGAGGACGGACGGATGGAAGCAATGACTTCGGCGGCGGCGGCGGCGGGGCAGCCTCAGGAGGTGGTTGTTTGGGCTGGGGTAATGAATGGGGAGGCACTCTTACGATTGAAAATCTGGGTGCGAATGGCGGAAATGCAGCAACTCTTAATGGGGAAACTGGCGGAGCGGGAGCAGGATCTCCTGGTGGGTGGTCCGCAATATTCTTCAAGAAGAAAACTGGAACTATCACTTATAACCTTGCTGGCGGAAACCCGGGAACAGGAAACGGAACGCCAGGTACTGCAGCAACGGGGTACTCTTATGAAATCGATATATCAACTTTAATCCGATAAAAATATGGAAATAGGAACTATAAAATATGGAATAGCTGCCTTTATAAAGAATTTTAGTTATATCGGGGCACTTTTCATATCTTTAAACGTTCAGAGCTACAGTATTCTCGGGCTATTTATGATCGTTGATACGATTACAGGAATCATCAGGTCTGGCACTATACACGGCTGGCGTTCAGTAACATCGCACGCTGCAACCGTTGGAATAACAGCAAAATGTCTAGTAATTGCAATTCCATTTTTTCTTGCGCTTGCGGGACATGGAGTCGGGATAGAACTTACGATAATTGCGAGTAGCGCGCTCAAGATCCTTATTGTCTCTGAGCTGTACTCAATCCTTTCAAATATCCAATCAATCAGGTTGAGAAGGGAAGTACAAGAATTTGATGCTGTCAATTACTTATTAAACAAGTTGAGAGATTTTCTTGAGCATAATATCAAAACTAAAAGTAACAACCTTAAATAAATCACATGAATCAAAACGAAGAAAAATACATAGGAGTAATAGAGCAGACTGAAGAGCAGAAGGAGCAGAACTATGCTTTTGCGGAAATCGTAGCAGAGGCAGAGCCTGTAATCTGGAAGGAAAAGCAGAAGCCAAATGGAATTAATTATATCTTCGGTGATAAATTTTGGAGAAAGTTTGATGTCAGGAACCAGTCAAGTTCAGGTTCTTGTGTAGCTCAGTCAATGGCTAAACTCATGGGTATCCTTGCATATCTTAGATGGGGTATTTTCATTGTGTTCTCGGCCGGTCACATCTATTTGCGCCGAATAAACAAGAATTGGGCATCGGGCAACATGGGCATGATTGCGACTGACGTTTACAGCATCGCACAAAAAGGGGTAACTCTTGAGGAATTTATGGCCGGGCAAAACCTCGGAGAGTCTGGAATGAATGCGCTCTATGAGAACGATTTGCATAAAGCAGTCAATCTGAAGATTGGTAACTACATTGTTCTTCCGGTTGGAGACATTGAGGCAGTAGCATCTGTAATTCAAAAAACTAAGAAAGGTGTCATGACTTGGCTCCGGTTTTGGAACAATGAATGGACTGCGGTTCCTGTGGTAATTGCCCCTAATCCCGACAGCCACCACTCGATGGCGACTGTAGACTTCACTCTTTATGAAAAAGAAAAATCACTTGTGAACGATGAGTCTTGGGGCAATACATACGGCTTCGAAGGGCAGCGAGTCATTAAGGAATCGTTCTACAGGGCTCGAAATACCCATGCTTCATATCCGATGGACTTCAAGTTCGACTTCGATGCCGTTCCGATGCCAGACAAAAAGTCATTTTCAAATCCTCTTGTCTTCATAGAAATAGATTCGAATACCCAGGTTGTTAAACCTCAGTTTGCTGCCATTCACGCTGAACAGAAGGCGGATGTCGTTCGCCTTCAGGATGCATTGAAGAAAGAAGGCGTATTGCCATCAAACATTGCGAGCACAGGGCTTTATCAGAACCTTACAGCAAAGGCTGTGAAGGCTTTCCAGATAAAGCACTCTGTTGCATCTATGGCCGAAATCAATTCGCTCGGAGGCAAGAGGGTCGGAGAAAAGACATTAGCAAAATTAAATCAAATTTATGGATAATACAAAATTTTCATTTCTTAAAAGCGTTCGATTCTGGAATCTGGTCATAGTTGCGACTGTGATTGTTTTGCAGAAGCAGGGGATCATTATCGATAATTCTTTAGTCGATACTATCTCAGAAATCGTTTCAATTGTTCTTACAGGCTCGACTATCGTGAGGACTGTTGACCGAGTGGCTGACAAGAAAGTTGAGGCTGCTGAAGTATCTGCAGGCCTCTAAGCGTTGATCTGCTGGATTGAATTCCGGCACACTATGACTACCATCAAAACAATAGCAATGACGGCAGCTGCCGTATTGATGATTATTCCGGGCAATGAGCCAGCAAGCGAGCCGATTGCAATATATGAGGAGGTAGAAATTCCCGAATTCAAGCAGTTCGAACTTATTGAAATTGGACTCAGCCCTAATCAGGAAAAGTGGATCGATGATCTTGAGATCTGCGAAAGCAGCGGTATTCCTACTCGAATAAATCATCTGGATGTGGATGGCACGGCATCTTACGGGGCGTTTCAATTTAAGCCCGGAACATTCAAGGATTTTGCAAAGAAGTACGGGATTAAGGGCGAACTCATGGACCGAGAGGCACAGCGGGCGATAGTGGTAGAAATGGTGAAGGAGGCAGACAAGATCAAGTGGAACAGGCAGTTCCCCGGATGCGTGAGGAAGCTCGGTACGCCGCCAAGGTCATAGATTCAAAAAACTGATCTGTGGTATAATGGGTATATAATTTAATAATACATCCGTATAGAAATACTAATGGATGCAAGCCGTCACTGGCCTGCATCCATTTTTTATACCTCAATTATTAGACTATAGGCCGCTCAGAAGACTTAAGCACAGGGTCTAAATTAACAGATAAATTTACAAACAAATCAATTATGAAAGCTAAAGCTATTCAATACATCAAGGAGAACCAGCTGAATCTCGGTTCACTCGTCATTGCGCTCTTGGTTGGAATTTTCCTTCCGGAGCATCTTGGAACGGCGCTTCCAATGTTTGGCCTTACTGCGACATTCGCATTTAAGGAAGACAACGGAGCTGCTACGGGATCGCCAGCACGAGGCACGACAGCTGGCACTACCGTTACAACTTGTAACTGGAAGAACGCTGACGATGCTACGGCGACGGCATATTCTGCAGCGCCTATCACTGCTGGAAACAACTCATTTAGCAAGTATCAGTGGGGAGCATTCTCAGGAACGTACAACCAGCTTTCAGCTGGTCTATGGTCGCCTCATACTGCCGGTACATTGGGTACCGGATTAACGCTCGTAGGAAAAGTATCATCAACATATGCGACACCTTCAACTACAGCGCTATCAAGTGCGACTGACTATTCTTCAATCGTAGCAATTGGATCTGGTGCGACAGTTCTATTTTCTCCTGATGGAAACCCTTATACCGCATCCCCTCAGGCATCACAGACAGCGAATCCTTCAGCGACGCAATATCTCATCAGTCAGCTTCAGACATCTGGCTCAGCTGCACCTGGAGACATCGCATCGATTACTCTCACTCTTCAGTACAACGAGAACTAATCACTTAATCAAATCTAACTATCTACTATCATGGCAGAAAAAGAAAAAAAGACAGTTGAACTTTATATCGACAAGGAACTTACAGAATGCGTAGTCGAGATTGACCATAACAACGAATTCATCTGCACGGTTCCTGTAAATCAAGCCAAGGATGCTGACAATGGCAAAGCTGGAAGATTCGTGAAGTTCCCAGAAGGGGACTTGAATAAGATGGTCACTGAGTTCAACAGGAACAACGCCCCAAAAGAATAAGCGAAAATCGTATTCGCTGAAACCTTAAAAAATAACCAGGCAATACAATGCCTAATCAAAACAATACAATGTTAAAATACCTATTTTCAGTAGTTTTTAAGGACGGGACTGAGTATCATCAGAATCAAGATGATAAGTCAGCGATAGACCCTGAGAAGCGATCCGCATTCTTCGATGTGGCGCAGAGGCTGGAAGACGTTAAGTCCTTCACTTTAAATGGTGAGGGTCGTTCGTATTGTGTGAACCTTGAAGACGGAGGTTTCTCAGTGAATGGAAATACCATCTATCTGCATGAGGAGCAGATACTTGCCCCTGCGCGGTTGATTTATTGGAGAAAGCACACAAAGCAATTTCAGCAGTTCATTGATGCAGAGACAGGAGAAGGGATGAGCAAGCCAGAAGAAATAGGATCCACTCTCGTGTATCAGATTGGCTGGCAGTCTACGGATAAGGATGGAAAGAATTATCAGCATACGATCAATATTCAATAATCCATGAGTACAGAATCTAATTCATGGCTAGCAGAAGTCAAAAGGAGGGAGATTGTTAAAGACACTCTCCGTGTGACGGTCGCTTTCTCAAAAGGCGATTCGTCTTTCGATCATGTCTTTGAGACAAACCAAGGGCAGTCCGATACTTGGCTCGGAGAAATGATTAGTTGGAAAATTGAACAGCTGAAGGGTATTGATGCGATGAGTGAAAAGATCTCTGAAGGCGTGGTCGATATCGGATCTATAACTGCAGCGGAAGAGATTAAGAATCATAGAGCGCAGTATGAGGAAGATTTGGCAAGATTCAACAAGATGGTCAATGCGACGATTCAGGGAATAATGTCAGTTGATGACCCGGCCTTTGTTGAGCTGAAGCAAAAGCTCAAGGCTGAATTTAAGCCGGACTATGTAGATCTTTTTTAAGTCATGATTACCTGGATCACTGGAAATAGCGGATCTGGGAAAACTACTCTTGCAAACAGCATGAGGGTCAATCTGACTGATGTGATACTTGATGGAGATGCCATGCGGAATGTCTGGCAGGATCTCGGTTTTTCCGAAGCTGACAGGCGCACTCAAAATGTCAGGGTGGCTCGGCTCGCACTAGAGCTGGAAAGGCAGGGTTTCCATGTGATAGTAGCCACCATATGCCCTTACAGGACGCTCAGGGCGGAGATTCAGAAAATGACGGGCTGCAATTTTATCTATCTGAAAGGCGGAAAGGTCGGACCAGAATATCCATATGAAAAATAAACCCCTATATCTAATTTCAAATGTCCATCGATCTGGATCATCAATGATGATGAGGTGTCTTGAAGCTGGAGGTATGGACGTTGCTTATGATGACAGCCAAGAAAGGCTGAACGTGCGCCATGACGGGTCCTTATACGTCCCTAATCCCAATGGGTTCTATGCGCTGAGCGAGGATTTCAGGAGACCTGACCTGTATGATATCTATGCAGGAAAGGCCATGAAGATTCCATTTAGAGACCTTACAAGCCTTCCGAAAGGAGAAAACAAGATACTTTTCATAAAGAGAAACCCAGAAGAAATAAGGAAATCGATGGATGCATTCACTCCTGGTAGACACTGGGGTCAGGATTCTTCAATACTGTTTTTTTACGATATGGTTATATCCTCTCTGCTTGAGCAGCTTTCCACACGGGATGATGTTGAGATTATCGTCATGGAGTATGCTGACATTGTTACCAATCCGTTGGGTGCATTTTCAAGATTGAAAGAAAGGGGTTGGGATATTGATGTTGAGCGTGCTATATCAAAGGTCGATTCGTCTCTACACCGCTTCAAGCTTGAAGCCAAATAATATATGGCTACATCAGGTCCAAACTATCCCGGCACAGCAGCAGAAGGTTCACCATCAGGCAGCTGGGGTGGCGGATCAGGATCTCTTACGCCTTCCATAGGTTCTCCCCGAAACAAGGATCAAATAAAGATTGATGCCGACGGCAAATACGCCGTATTCAATAACGGAGGCGGTGGAGGGTCAACGCAAACCAGTACAATTCTGACGGGTTCAAATTACGGTTTTTCAATACCATCGGGCGCTACGATTCAAGGCATCACTGTTGAGATTGCCAGAAATGCGAGCCCTTCTACAACTAAAGATGTCAGTGTCAGGCTGGTGAAGGCTGGTACGGTCACGGGATCGAACTATGCCGTAACTGGATCATTCTGGGCAGGAAACAGCTTGGTACGTGCGAGCTACGGAGGAACATCCGATTTGTGGGGAACGAGCTGGACTGATAGCGATATAAATAATTCAGGGTTTGGGGTTCAGATGACCGTTTCTCAATATAAAGCAGGAAAGACAATTCCAGCATCTGTCGTGGACAGCATTCGAGTAACTATCACTTATTCTTCATCAACCACTACGACTCAGACAGAAACTGGCGTATCCCGAATAACTGTTACTGCTACGAAGAACGAGACCGGAATATCACGAATCACAAAGACTGTTCAGAAGACAGAGGGAGGAGTTGCTAATGTCAGGAATACGACTCAAAGAACTGAAACAGGTGTCGCACGGTTGCAGAAGTCGGGCACTCAAGCAATTGTGGGTACAGCAAGAATAAGCAAGGTCGCAAATCAAGCCATAGACGGTACGGCGAGAGTCACCGTTGTGACATCACAATCTGAAATCGGATCTGCGCGCTTGGAAAAACTGATTGATAGGACATCGACCGGAACCTCACGGATACAAAAAACTACCACAAAAACGGAGTCTGCAAATGCTAGAATTCAGAAAACTTCAACGGTTAACGAGATAGGTGTCTCAAGAGTCCAGGTCGTATCTACGAAGAATGAGAGTGCAATCGCCCGAGTCACTGCTATTACACAGAAAACAGGACCAGGTACCGCCAGAATAACGGCGAGCACTCAGAGGGCTGAAACGGGCGTTGCGAGGGTCACAAATTCCACTTTGAGAATCGTGGCAGGTGATTCACGTATTGAAAAAAGCCTCACTCAAAATCAGGTCGCAACTGCACGTATCTCAAAAATCGCATTGCATACTGAGACGGGTGTTTCGAGAATACAAGCGGAGACTCAAAAAACGGTAACTGGAGTATCGCGAGTTACTGCAATAATTCAGAAAATAGGGTCTGGTACGGCTCGAATAGAGGTATCGACCTTGAAGATCCAATCCGGAACATCGAGAATCCTGAAGACTCAGAATCAGATTGAAACTGGCACGTCTCGTATTACTTCATCTGCGCTAAAAATACTTTCTGGAATTGCCAGAATCACGACAGAAGTAATGAAGACACAGACGGGTGTAAGTCGCATAGAATCGACTGCCCAGAAAACGGTAACAGGAACGGCTAATATTGAGCCGAATAATTTAGTCACCCAGCAAAATGAAACAGGAACGGCTCGAATCAGCAAGATCGTACCTTTTGTATTTAGCGGTGTTTCAAGAATCCAAAAAACAGCGATTCAAACTGAAAGCGGTATCTCACGCATCCAGCACGTGAGACTTGAGAGTCTGCCAGGTGTTGCTCGAATAAGCTCAACTCTTCAGAAATTTCAATCAGGTATATCGCGCATCCGGAGAACTACATCGATTGCCATAACTGGAATTTCTAGAATCAGCAAGATTGTACAGGAATCAGAATCGGCAATAGCGAGGATTCAAAAAACTGTATCTCAGACCGAATCAGGAGTGTCGAGAATCTTGAAAGTATCGCAGCAAAGCCAGTCAGGGATCGCAAGAATAGAGAAAACATCGCAGAAGGAAATTTCTGGTATTGCACGTATCGAACAGATTGTCGCTTACTCGATTCAAGCAGTAGCCCGCATCAACAAGACAGGTATCCATTCGATTGCAGGTACGGCACGGATTATCCTGTTGGTAATCAGGACGCAATCTGCAACTGCCAGGATTCGGGCCACGACAGTTCACGAGGTTAATGGTACGGCACGTATTCGAGCTTATCCATACATGGAAAATCCAGACAAGCCTTACGCAAAGAAGACTTCTCCGTACACGAAAAGTGAGCCAACGGTGACACCGAAAGCGAATCCTTATTCATCGAAAATATCACCATACAAAAATCTGAAGCGCGAGTGAAGCTATTGACAAAACGATTTATTAAGCCTAGTGTTCCAGTCGTACGAATTAATATTTAACTGACCCGCTGATTTCCGCAAGGGAATACTCTACCAGTGGAGTTGTGATAACGTCTAGTGTGTGCCCGTAAAAAAGGTATATACTTCATGTAACCGTGGAAACACGGCCAGAACTTGAGTTACATCAGGTTCGCATAAACTTCCCCCGAGTAGAGTTGGGGGATTTATGTTATATGACCATAAGCGAATCAATACAAAATTATTTAGACTACGCAGCATTTAAGCTTAAGCCCACATCTATGAGAGGATACGACTTAACATTGAGGCAGTTTGCTGTATTCATGCGTGACATTCACATCGAAAGAGTGACCGAAAAAGATGTGACAGAATGGTTCCACCTGATGAGAAAATTGAACTGGGATCATAATGCAATAATTCCAAAAGCAATTGCACTGAGAAAACTATTTGAATACCACACCAGAAGAGGAGCTAAAGTTCTTGATCCATGGTTCATCCCCGTATCGAACAAAGAGTACAAAATGCCAAGGGTTGTTTCGAAGGAAAATTTTGAAAAATTGTTGGCGTCTATTCCAAAGAATAATGATCCACGACACATCAGGAATCGAGCATTGCTGTTGATGTACTGGGATACTGTCGCAAGAAACAGCGAGCCCCTTGCCCTAGATATGTCAGATCTTGAGATTGATAAGGGCCAAGGTCAGGCAACGATTAAAACAAAAAAATCCAGAGGCAAAAGACCGATAAGGCAAATATTTTGGAGAAAGGACGCAAATGATGCGCTGATGGCTTGGCTTGAAAAAAGATCCTACCTTGCCAAGAAAACCGCATTCAGGAATCCCGAGGCTGTTTTCGTAAGCTGTGCCGGTGGGAAGATAGGTTGCAGGTTTACGAATAAAGGAGTTGCCGAGATGTTGAGAAGGTACTCGAAGCTGGCCGGACTGGAAACAGTGAACGCTCATTCGATAAGGCATCGAGGTTGCCGTGACATTTCAAAATTGAAGGGGGCGAGTGCGGTCATGAATATAGCTGGCCATGCTTCACTTGCAAGCTCATCTGTCTATACCATGCTCGATGGCGACGAGCTTGAAGAGTTGGCCAGATCAATACACAGATAATTGAAAAGCGTCAGCAGTAATGTTAAAATTAATAAATGCAGCCAAATGAATCTAGAAATAAAGAGATAGTCAGGAAGAGGGTACTGAGCCCTTTGGAGTGGACCTATGGAAAAATGAGCCTAGTTTTCAAAACAAAAAGACAAACCATCCAGAAGATTTTCAAAAGAGACATCGAAAAATACGCCACTAAGAAAGAAATAGCAAACTACAATAAGCTTATTGCTAAGGCTAATTAGGGTGTCAGCAGTGTTATCCACATGTTTGCTTTACAGGTGTCAGCAGTGAGTATATACTTTTAATCAGTACATTAAATCAAGTAATAGAAAAGCTCTAGGTGAGATTCTCTTATTTGGTTATTCTCAAAAAACCATACGACACAGGAAAGAAGTTCAAGAAGTGCCACGGAGCCTAAGCGTCAATATGAGACAGGAAAAAGCACCCGGAAACGGGTGTTTTTGATTTGAATTGGTTCTCGAACGGCGTATACTATAGGCATCATGAACAATACGTCCAAATATCAGATGGTCTTTTATATAAGCCTCCTGCTGATCGCCATGATCGTCTCGACCCTCATCTTTTGGCCATTCCTCGTCATCCTGTCGCTTTCTGCCGTGCTCGCCATCATGCTTGCACCGGTCCAGAGAAAGATTCAGTCATATGTAAAGTGGCCTGGAGTTGCATCCGCCATCAGCATCCTTCTCCTGATCCTGCTGGTCGGCTCCCCGCTCTGGTTCCTGGGCAATCAGATCGTAACTGAGGCGCAAGGCCTCTATTCAAGACTCTCGGCTCCTGCACAGGTGATTGCAGAAGACGGAACGGTGCAGTCGAATCCGGGAAGCTGGTCGCTGACTGCTGATGCGGCGACAGTTCGCGTGGAATCGATCGTCCAGCGATTCGTTCCTGAATTCAAGCTCGATACCCGGCAGTATCTCGCCGGATTCTCCTCATGGGTCGTTGCTCGGCTTGGGGGAGTCTTCAGCGGAACTCTTGACCTCGGTCTCAAGACATTCCTGTTCCTTATCGCCCTGTTCTACTTCCTCCGAGACGGATCCTCTTTCAAGAAGAATCTCAAGCTTCTCAGCCCGTTTGAGGATTCAAAGAATGCAAAAATCGAATCTGCCATTACAAACTCTGTCAGGTCCGTACTCTTCGGGTCCATTGTCGTGGCGGTCGTGCAGGGCATCCTCAGCACGCTTGGATTCATGATCTTCGGAGTACCGAATGCGGTTCTTTGGGGAACGGTTGCTGGCCTCGCTGCACTGATCCCTGGACTCGGAACGGGTATTGTATCTGCCCCTATCATCATATATCTAGTATTCTACGGCACTGGCTTGGGCGGCTTCGCATGGCTCGGCCAGCTTATCTGGTCGGGAGTCTTCGTCGGTTTGGTGGACAATCTACTCGCGCCTTTCGTTATCAATAAGGGAATCAATATCCACCCTATGCTGATTCTCTTCTCGATCCTCGGAGGCCTGCAGTTCTTCGGTCCGGAAGGATTCATCCTTGGTCCGCTTGTGATTAGCATCTTGTTCGCTCTTATGAGACTCTACGATGAGCAGAAAGCAAATGCCTAGCTCCGAGGCAAAGGCTGCCGGCGCTGCTCGAGCCGCGACGCCGAAACCGCAGAAGGTGACTGTCGCGACTCACGGTGCAAACTACCATGCTGACGACCTATTTGCGGTTGCGGCGTTGTCCTTGTATTTCAAAAAGAAGAATATCGCCTGGAGGCTTCTTCGAACGCTTGATCAGGCCGTTTTGGACAAGGCTGACTATGTCATGGACATAGGCTCGGTTCATGACGAAAGGAAGAACCGATTCGACCATCACCAGGAAGGGGGAGCGGGCGTTCGCGATTCCGGCATTCCGTATGCAGCATTCGGGCTCGTTTGGAAAAAATTCGGCAAGGCTGTCGCGGGTTCTGAGGAAGTCGCAGAATATGTTGACGGCCGGCTGATCGCTCCGCTTGATGCGAGCGATAACGGAGTGGATACCTTCGAGCCAATTTTTGAAAAGGTCTCTCCCGTTACAATCGAGGATTATATCGGCGACGAGTGCATTCTCGAGAAGAACAAGCCGAAAGAGGAGCAGGACTTTGACGCTTCGTTCAAGCGGCTGATCCCGTTCGCCGAGCGGGTCATTCTTCTTCATATTGAAAAGGGGGTTTCGCGTATGAAAGCTGACAGGGCAATCAAGAAGGCATACAACAAGTCCGAGGACAAGAGAATCGTCGTTTCCGAAACATTTTATCCATTCGATTTCGAAGAATATCCAGAAGTCCTCTTTTACGTGTACAAGGATCTGAGGGGAAACTGGTCTGCGAAGACCATAAAGAAAAGTCCTGGATCGTATGAATCCCGATTCTCGTTTCCAAAGGAGTGGTGGGGCAAGCGAGATGAGGAACTTTCCGCAGCTTCCGGAGTTTCTGGTGCGATATTCTGCCATAATAGCGGCTTCCTGGCCGTCGCAGAAACCAAAAATGGAGCCTTGGAGCTTGCACGAAAGGCGCTCATGCATGGCTAGCTATTTGGGCGGCTTTGGCCTAAAATATTCCCAATAACCGATATGTACCTGATCCGCCCTATCCTCATTCTCCTGGCTTTCTTTGGCGGACTTTACTATTTCCGAGAGCCGCTGCGAAGCGCTCCTGAAAAATTCGATGCCTTGCATTCCGACTATGCCGATTCGTTCAAGGCAAAGTTCAAAGAGATCATGAGTGCGTCGTCCACATCTGTACTCGGAGGATTCACGAATTTCATCCCTTCTGCTGGAGGAGCAGACGCGACGTCCACAGTCCAGGTTCCCGGTCCGGTGACGCAGACTAACAGCTCAACGGTATCGACAGCGGGAAACGTTCCGAAGCAGCACAGCTATGGATCAGACGGGGACGGCACTCCGCTTCTTCCCGTAACCTCGAACCAGTCAGAGCAGCAGCTTTCGGTAAAGGGGATCATTTCCGCAACGAATGCTGAGCGGACAAAGGCGAAGCTCGGCTTCCTCGCGCTTGATAGCGGACTTACGAAGTCAGCCGAGCTCAAGCTTCAGGACATGTTCAAGAACCAGTATTTCCAGCATGTGTCTCCAAGCGGAGAAAGCGTATCCGATCTTGCGAAGAAGGCGGGATACGAGTTCATCGTCGTGGGTGAGAATCTCGCACTTGGAATTTTCGCCGGAGATCAGCAGGTGGTTGCCGCATGGATGGCAAGTCCCGGTCACAAGAAGAACATTCTCGACGTTCGGTATAGGGACATAGGCGTCGCTGTGGGACAAGGCGTATACCAGGGAAGGAAGCAGTGGCTCGTGGTGCAGCAGTTCGGAAAGCCTCTCGATGCCTGCTCCTCGCCCAACCAGACGACTAAGTCTCACATTGAGAATATGAGGGCTGACATCGTAGTGCTTGAATCATCCATCAATGCCAAGAAGGCCGAGACGGAGAAGCTTTCAGGGGATGCCTATACGAAGTCAGCCACCGAGTACAACGCTCTCGTGACTCAATACAATGCCAAGCTCGATACGCTCAAAGAAAGTATTGCGGGATACAATGCGAGCGTAAGGGCATTCAACCTTTGTGCAGGACTCGAGGAATCTCCCTTGTAGGAAAGAGAGAGGTGGCGTGAAAAGGCGAGCGAAGGGCATCTGATCAGCAGATGTCCTTTTTTTCTGCATTGTCGAGGAGCAGTGCGTATCTGACACCGATGAACATGAGCAATCCTGCCACGAAAAAGATGTACTTGAACTCGAAGAAGTAGAGCGTGATTCCTACGATTGCCGGACTGATAAGGTAGGGAAGAGCTCTTGTCATCCTGAAGAAGCTGATGAATCCTGCATTGGAAGGGCATACATGCTTGAAGAAGAAGCTCTCGCTCGACACCTCAACGAAACTTGCTCCTATACGGCTGATGAATAGTATTGCTGCCCAAAGGACGATGCTCTTCTCGCTGATGAACGGAATGAGCATGAAGCTTGCTGCCATGATGCAGAATCCGATGACCAGGATATTTTTCTCGTCATTGTACTTGTCTTCCATTCGCCCGATAGGGATCTGGAACAATATGAATGGCAAGAGCATGACGCTAAATATGATTCCGATTTCAGACCAGCCGAAGCCTATGTATTGGTTGAGATAGATTGGCATGTAAATGACGGTCCATCCGTAGAATAGGTGCAGCAAAAAATGATCCACGAATACGTCGAATACGTTCTTGTCCGCATAGAATTTCTTGGCAGCCTCCTTGAGTCTGAGCACTGGGTATTCCTGGTCGGCGAACTGCTTGAAGTTCAGGGCGATGACGATCAGGAAGGGGATCAGGAGCGCGGCCCCGATCATGTATATTTTCCAGTATTCAGGCTTAACCAGAATGATTCCGGAGATGAACGGCGTGACGATCGGCGGAATGTTCTGGATGGTCAGGTACATGCCTCGGATGCTTCCCATTTCTTTGGAGTCAGCATACCTTTCAATGAAGATATCCATGCAGTAAAAGAGCGTCGGCCCGACCGCCTGATGGAGTATGAAAAGGGCTACGGCCACAAAAGCATTGGGAATTGCCGCAAGGCCGATGAGCGCTGCCAGTTCCAGCATTGTCAGGTAGATGGTCAGCTTGTAGTTCCCGTTCTTCTTGAGGAACCTGGGCGCATATAGAAAAACTGCTATGTTGAGGATGGCTCCCGCCGTAAAGAAGTAGCCGAGGCTTTGCTCTCCAAAATACGTCGAGAGATACGTTGAGTTTATAAAGTAGACGAAGAAGTAATGGAATGACAGCAGGAAGACTGACGTGAAAACCAATACCATTGCCTGGATGTTCTTGAGCTTGCCGAATATTCTGTCCATGGATTCATTGTATCACGGCCTCTTTTTGCACTATTCACATGGTCAAACAAAAAACCGAGACGCTCCGGTCTCGGTTTTTTTGACTAGTCCGGCTCGCGGCCTAGACGCAGATCATCACCGGGATGACGATCGGTCGCTTTGCCGTATGCTGGAAGATGAACTTGCTGAGAGAGTCTGAAACTGCATCCTTCACATAGTCGATATTGATAGGGTGCATGTTCTCAGTCGTCTGCTCGATGACATGCTTCACGAGATGTCGCGTCTCTCGAAGGAGGTCCTGTGACTCTCGGAGGTATACGGATCCTCGAGAGATGATGTCAGGAGACTTCTTGAGCTTTCCTGTTGCCGCATTGATGAGCGCGATGACCACGAAGATTCCGTCTTGAGAGAGAACCTGTCGGTCTCGGATGACCACGTCCTGGATATCTCCGATGGTGAATCCGTCTACCATTACTACATTGTCAGGGGCCTTTTCCGCAAGCTTCACGAGCTTCTGGCCATTGTCCCGGATTTCGATGATTGTTCCGTTGTCAGGAACAATGACGTGATCAGCGGGCATGCCGAGCTGCATTGCGAGTTCCGCATGCTGCTTGAGCTTGTAGTGGTTTCCGTGGATAGGGATAAGGAATCGGGGATTGAGCTTTCGGTGAAGCCATTCGATCTCGCCTCGGTTGGCGTGACCTGTAGAGTGGACGAATACTTCAGACGTTCGATAGTGAATGATCTTCGCTCCCATTCGCGCGAGCTTATCCTTAAGCTTGTCTACCGCTCGCTCGTTTCCGGGAATGATAGAGGCAGAGAGAAGCACGGTGTCTCGGTTATTGAGCTTGAAGTGCTTGTACTGTCCTGTTGCCATTCGCATGAGCGCGGCGAACTCGTCACCTTGCGCGCCTGTCGCGAGAACGACGATCTTGTCAGGCGGATAGTTGTCGATATCCTGCGGAGCGATGATCGTACCTTTCTTTACATTGAGGATATTTGCCTGGATCGCGATGTCGATATTGTTCTTCATGCTTCGTCCCTCGATCACCACTTTCTTGCCGTATCGCTCGGCTGACTGGACGATGCTTGCGATTCGGTGGAAGTGCGATGCGAACATTCCGACGATCAGTCGGCCCTTGATATCCTTGACGATGCTGTCGAGGCCTTCGAGCACGAGTCGCTCTGGAGTAGAGAAGCCAGGGTTCTCGATGTTCGTAGACTCTCCGAGAAGAAGAAGGACTTTCTTATCATTGAAAAATGCATATGACTTTTCTTCCTCTGCAGTTGGAACTTCATCGACGTGGTCGAGCTTGAAGTCACCGTTGTTCACGACGTATCCGTATGGAGTTTCTACTGCAACACCGATAGAGTCGGGGATGGTATGAGTCACTCCGAAGAACTGGACTGACATGTCGCCGATCTTCACTCGGTCGTCCTTCTCGACGATCTTGAAGTCGATCGGTTCAAGGTGAGGGAACTCAGACTGCCTCTTCTTGACCATGAGGGCCGTGAGATTTCGGGTGTACATAGGCGGATTTCCGATCCGTTCCATGATGTACGGGATGCCTCCGATATGGTCGAGGTGCCCGTGAGTGATGATGATTGCTCGGACTCGGTCTTTTCGCTCTTCGAGGTACTTTGTGTTTGGAAGAATGTAGTCGACTCCCGGAGTTCCTTCATCGGTGAATCCGAAGCCTGCATCGATAACGAGGATGTCGTTGCCGATTTCGATGGCTGTCATGTTCATGCCGATTTTTTCAACTCCTCCGAGAGGGATGATTCGGACATCGCCAGGGGCAACCTTCGGAAGGTGGCCTGACTCTGCCGGTCTGCTGACGTTGCCGATGAGCCGCTTCTGAGGCGGTTCAGGTCGTCGCATCATTCTTCGTCCTCCGCCTCCTCCTCCGCGGTTTCCGCCGCCTGAAGGCTTTCTGTCTCCTCGTCCATTTCCGGCAGCCTTCGGCTGCCCTTCATTTCGTCGAGGAGCCTGAGCCGGCTGTCGGTTCTGCTGTGCCGCGACGGGAACGCCCTGCTGGGGTCGGGGAGCCGGTGCCTGTGCAGCCTGCGCTGAAGGAGAGGTGATAGGGGCAATCTGCGGCCGGTTGTCTACTCGCTGTCGTCTCGGGCCAGCGGAGAATCCTCCTCGCTGCGCTCGTCGATCGTCAGGCCGTCCGTGATATGGTTTTCTGTTGTTCATGCTGTTTTGTAATTCTGATTAATTTATTGATTGTTTCCCTTTGTAAGAAAGAAGTTCCAGATCCGTTCCGTCTCGATATACCATTTTTCGATGTTCATGAACCGTTCCGAAGTCGATGTCATATTGGTAAGCGATGCGTCCTTGATCTTGGCGTCGGTCGCGTAGATGTATCCGGGCGAGTAAAGGAAGATTGCCGGGATATCGTTCTGCATTTCCGTCTGGAATGCCTGTCTTGATTCTAGTTTTTTCGATTCTTCTGACGTGCTTCTGAGGGTCTCGAGCGCCCGATCCGCCTTGATATTCGTATAGAGGGCAGTATTGAGTCCGGGGTCGTTCCGTTCTGACGAATGCCAGAATGGATATAGATCGAGATCGCGGCCTATCACGTTTCCGAAGAGAAGGGTTTGATACTTTCTTGGACGGATGACTTTCTGCGTCAGATCAGAGGGTTCGAATACCTCAACTGTAACATCGGCTCCGAGTTTTGTCCAAGTTTCCTTGAGGAATTCGGCGCTGTTCTTGAGTTCCGGAGCATTCGATGTGGAAATCGAGAATCGGAGAATCTGAGTTGATCCGCTGACCTGCTTCTCGAAGAATCCATCCGAATTCTGCTTCCAGCCTTTTTCCGCAAGAATGGCTTTTCCTGCCTCGATAAACTGCTCTTCGCTTGTTGAAGAGGTCTGCTGAAGCGTTTCGCTTGTCGTCGCATTCTGAAGGTCCGCAGGAATAGGTCCCGTTGCAGGAGTTCCCCAAGAGTTGAGGACATTGTCGATCAGGTCATCTCTGTTTACTGAGACATTGAGCGCCTGTCGAACTTCCTTGTTGAGAAGAACCGGTGATTCGCTCTGGTTAAGGAAGAGGGCGAAGATTCGAGGAAGGGACGTGCTCATGACATTATGTCCTTCCGCCTTGAGCTCTGAGGCCGATTTGGTATCGATTCCTCCGAGCGCATCGATCCTTCCTTGCTTGTATGCCGAAAGGGCTTCCTGCTCGCTTCTGAAGAATCGCACTCTCAGGTTCTTGATGTACGGAGCGCCGAGGCTGTACCGCTCGAATGGCGCAAGGTCGTAGTACTCGTAGATGCCTTCGCTGTTCTTGTGTGCCTTCTTGATCCTGTACGGTCCTGACCCGATCGGTTCCCTGTTGAGGGTGTTCACGTCGAATACCTGAGACTCGACAGACTTCCATGAATTCTTCGGAATGATTCCGAATGTGAGATTTTCAAGGAATGGGGCATATGCCTTTTTTAATGTGAATGTCACATCGCGCTCGTTGAGAACCTCGACCTTAACTCCGTTCCAGATGTCTGCCTTCGGGCTCTTGATCTCGGGATCTCGCATCTTTTCGATCGTGAATGCGATGTCGTCGGTCGTTAGCGATGTCCCGTCATGGAATGTGAGTCCGGGCTTCAGTGTGAACGAGTAGGTAAGTCCGTCTTCTGAGATATTCCAAGATTCCGCAAGGTCTCCGACAAGCTTTCCTTCAGGGGACGGTTTAAGAAGTCCTGAGAAGATTAGATGGATCATGTCCTTGTCCGCATCGGTGTATGCGAGGACGGGGTTGATGTATCGAGCATAACCCACGATTCCTTCCGTATATGAGCCTCCACGAACCGGAATTTCGGTCGAGTACTGCTTATTTACGATATCGAGAATGTAGAGTCCGCTCAAAATCAAAAGAAACCCACATATGAAGAAGATGAGCCGTTCCGTAGGTCGGAGGGCATTGATCAGTTTTTTCACAATAGATAGTTAAATGGTAATGGAGTACGTCCAGAAAGAACACAAGTATATATGGAGTACCCTCAAGCTGAATATGATGAAATGGAGCAATCCTTACCTAAGGCAAAACAGCCGTTTGATACGGGCTGGTTATGCGATTCTGAGTGCGACAATGGCTGATGCTACAAAAAGCACAGCGAGTACAATTGTTGCGATGAACAGAGTCTTTTCAAAGCCTCGTCGAGTTCTCCAAGATGATACGGAATCATTTCCGCCTCCGAATGCGCTGCCTGCGCCTGCTTCAGACTGCTGAAGAAGCACCGCGACGATCAGAAGAACCGAGATCACGATTTGAATGATAGGTAGAATGGCTTGCGTTTCCATCGATAAGGTCAATGGTAGCAGAAGGGGCATTTTTTGGCAATTCCCTCCAATTCATTCAGTAAAGCCTTCATTTATGACATATATGTGCTATAGTCAGGAAACTATGGCATTTATCGATGAAATGAAGGTCCACATCAGGGCCGGACGGGGAGGAAACGGCGTTGTCCGATGGCTTCATGAGAAGTTCAAGGAGTTCGGCGGTCCTGCAGGAGGGGACGGAGGACGGGGAGGCCATGTCTTTGTCCGTGGCGTACGAGACACCTTCCTTTTGGTTCGGTACAAGAACACCAAGGAATTCAATGCCGAGAATGGCGAGCCCGGAGGCAATAACAGCAAACATGGAGCAAATGGCGAGGCTCTTTATATAGACCTGCCAATCGGAAGCGTCGTCACGAACCTCTCTACGAAGGAGGTCTACAAGCTCGACGAGGAGGGTCAGGAGATCCAGATTCTCAAGGGAGGTAATGGAGGTCTCGGAAACGAGCATTTCAAGGGCTCTACTAACCAGCGACCTGAAGAATGGACGCCTGGAAAGAACGGAGAAGAAGCCGACTTCTATGTCGAAGTGGAACTCATGGCGGATGCCGGACTCATCGGTCTTCCGAATGCCGGAAAGTCATCTCTTCTCAATGCGCTTACGAAGGCCGACGTGAAAGTTGGTGCATACCAGTTCACGACACTCGAGCCAAACCTAGGAAGCCTGTACGGGTACATCCTCGCTGACATCCCCGGACTCATCGAAGGTGCATCGGAAGGAAAGGGCCTCGGTCATAAATTCCTTCGACATATCAAGAGAACTAAGACGCTTATCCACTGCGTATCCCTTGAGGCTGAAACTGCGGAAGAAGTTGCACAGGCATATCGAACGGTTCGGAAGGAGCTCGAGTCATATGATCCTGAGCTCGGCCAGAAAGAAGAGATCATCCTCTTGACGAAGACTGACGTCGTCGCGCCTGAAGAACTCGAAGCGCGACTCGTCGAAATCCGAAAGGCAATCCCTGAATGGGATGGCAAGGAAGTCCAGGCAATCTCATCATTCGACCCTGAGGCACTTAAGACATTTGCCGAATATCTCACCAGCAAGAAATAAGCTATAATCGAACAATCATGGCCATCATCAGACCGAGCGGAAAAGCATATTACCCAGTAATCGGACTCGAGATCCACGCCGAACTCAAGACAAAGTCAAAGATGTTCTGCAGCTGCAAGAACGATCCAGACGAGCCTAAGCCGAACCAGAATATCTGCGCGGTCTGCATGGGTCATCCCGGAACTCTTCCTGTGCTCAATAAGCAGGCCATCAAGCATGTGCTTAAGGTGGGGCATGCGCTCGGCTCGAAGATCGCTGATTATACTGAATGGGATCGAAAGAATTATTTTTATCCCGACATTCCGAAGGGCTATCAGATCAGCCAGTTCGCATATCCGCTCATCAAGAGCGGAGGCTTGAGCGTGAAGGCCGATCCGAAGGACATTGACCCTGCGACTGGTCAGCCAAAAAAGCAGTATGTTGAACTTACTCGAATTCATCTCGAGGAAGATACCGCGAGCTCTTCGCATGACGCTCCAAAAGATGCAGATGGAAATTCATACAGCCTCGTCGATTTCAACCGAGCCGGACTTCCGCTCATGGAGCTTGTGACCGAGCCGGTCATTTACGATTCAAAAACTGCTGCGGGGTTCGCAAAAGAATTGCAGCTGCTTCTCCGGTCGCTTGGCGCCGGCGATGCAAATATGGAAAAGGGGGAGATGCGAGTCGAGGCGAACATCTCAGTTTCTGAAAATCCTCTTGCGCACCAGCTTCCATACGACCTTAAGAATTTCGGAAGAAAAGTCGAGGTGAAGAACTTGAACTCATTCAAGTCGGTGGAGCGAGCAATCGAGTTCGAGATCGAGCGACATATCGACATTCTCGAAAGAAGGGAGATCGAGATCGCTGCTGGTGCCACTGAAGAAGACATGAAGAAGGCGGGGCTATTCATCGCGCAAGAGACGCGGGGATTCGATGAGACGACAGGGAAGACGTTCTCTCAGCGAGCCAAGGAGGACTCCCATGACTACCGATATTTCCCGGATCCTGACCTGCCAAAGCTCATGATCTCAGAGGTTCCCGAATTCGCTCCTGACCTGCTTAAGGCGGAACTCGGAATGCTTCCATGGGAGCTTCGAGAGCGATACGTGAAAGAGTTCGCAATGAATGATGAGGCTGCCGAAATGTTCGTGCAGAATTCGACATTCAGGGATTTTTTCGAAACGGTCTCAAAGATTCTCGCTGATACCGAAGCGACAAAGCTCGCGGTCAACTACATCACGTCTGACCTCGCCGGACTCGCTGCTAAGACCGCAAAGCTCGCCGGCGACTCAACCGGTCCGTCCGGTGAAAAGTACGAAGGTGGCATTTGCGTATCTGCAGAAGACTTTGCAGAAATCATTTCCATGCTCAAGAAGGGGGATCTCATCTCGCGAGGGGCAAAAGACCTCCTGTCTCATCTCTGGGCCGCAAAGCTCAGCGAGGCATATGCGGTCACGGTCACTGATCCAAAGGATGCCTTTTTCGAAGGTGCTCTATATATAGGAAAGAAGCCGCGGCAGATTGCGGAAGAGAAGGGGATGATTCAGAAAAATGACCCTGAAGCTTTGAAGAAGATGATAGAAGAGCTCACTGCGGCGCATCCGACAGTCGTTCAGGATTATCTTGGAGGAAAGGAGGCGTCGTTGCAGTTCTTTGTTGGGCAAATCATGAAATTGAGCAAAGGATCTGCGAATCCTCAGGTTGCAAAAGACGCACTCGTAGATTTTTTGAAAAAATAATCCGATCTTTGTTATCCACATAAAAAAATCCCGTTATCGAGATTTTTAAAAATTCTGTGTATAATAAACAGACAGACGGTTTTACTAAAAATTTAACAGTTCTTAAAGAGTCTTATGATGAAAGAAATAAAAAAGATATTGAGCGCCACCCTTATTCTTACGCTCATTAGCGCGGCAGGATTCACGATGATCGAGCCTTCGGTCTCGGAAGCCCAGACCGCATCTGACACCGTCGTCATTACCCTTAATGTCACGACGGGAATTTCCATCACGGCTCCGGCAGACTCTTCGATGAGCACGGCGCTTGGTGTTGCTCAGGATACGGCAGTCGGAACGACTACATGGAACGTCAAGACGAACAATGCAGCCGGGTACACTTTGGCCCTCCGGGCATCCACTTCGCCGGCTATGCAGGCTACGACGACCGGAAATACCATACCTGACTACGGCACGGCTACAACTACTACATGGAACGTGACGTCAGGTAACTCAGCATTCGGATACTCTGTATTCGGAACAGGTGTCAGCACTGGCGCTTGGGGAACTGGCTCAACGTGCGCGTCAGGCGGCGCTCATATCCCCTCGACGACTCTCAAGTATAAAGGGTTTACAACATCTGACTTCACTGTCATGACAAGGACTTCTACGACAACGACAACGGGTATCGATACCACGGTATGTTATGCAGTTGAGCAGGATACGTTCTATATCCCATCGGGAACATACCAGGCAACTATCACTGCCACTGCAACAGCTTCTTAAGAGACTCTGGCCTTGTTTTCTGGACTTGCCAGGAAACTTAGTATAATCTTCATCGCATGAAATTCCTCCAAAGAACACTAGCGGCAGTCCTGCTTTCAGTAACAGTATTCTCATTTGGAAGTCCGCTCGCCGCACAGACTGTGACTGATACGGGTGCCGAGGCAAGAGGTGACTTCGTTCTCGAACCGGGAAAGATCGAGGTGTTCGTTAATCCCGGTGAGACTGTAACCAAAAGCATTTCTGTAATCAGCCGGATCGCGAGAAAGACTCAGTTTGAGGTGTCTGTTGAAGATTTTATCGGAACTCAGGATCCTGACTCACCGGTGCTTCTTCTCGAAGACGATTCAAGCCCGTATTCTTTCCGAAAAAATTTCGCTCCTGCAGTAGACAGGTTTTCCCTTGATCTCGGACAGCGAATCCAGATTCCTGTAACCATCACCGTTCCTCAGGATGCTCGACCTGGAGGGTATTACTCTTCGGTTATCGTGGCTGGTCTGCCACCGGAAGGAACTCTGTCCGGAGAAGCCGGAACGACGAAAATCGTATCTCGGCTCGGAGTCCTTTTCTTTGTTCGAGTGAATGGTCCTGTGTCTGAAGAGGGCAAGCTTGAGGACTTCAGGGCGAAGGGTCCTGGTGCTGGAGTCATTCAGGGTGGTCCCATCACATTCGAGATTCTTTTTAGGAATAAGGGGAATGTCCATCTCGTGCCCTACGGTATGATCAAGGTCAAAAACTTGTTCGGAAGGGAAGTAGGATCTGTTCCTGTCGATGCATACTTCTCACTTCCTGACTCGCTCAGGTATCGACAGGTTGAATGGAAAAAAGAAGCACTCTTCGGCCGTTACACCGCATCTCTTTCCCTCAATACCGGGTACGGAGACGTGGTTGAAGAAAAGCAGGTTTCTTTCTGGGTAATTCCGTGGAAGTACGTTGCTGGCATCGCGGCAGTCATCTTCATTCTCGTATCAGGTTTCTATCTCTTCGGCAGGAAGTTTGAGCTCAAAAGAAAATAGTTTTATATGCCTGAGCCAGGATGGTGACGGGCCTGATGTATAATTTCAGTACGCACATTTATCATGGAAAGACGCATGCAGATTCTGAGGAAAATATACATTGCATTTGTTGCTCTGCTTGCGGCATCGCTGCCTTTTTATATGGATGCCTACACCATGGGCAGTACCCAGTACCGGATAGATTCTGATAGCATAAATTCCGGCGGAACCTCCTTCTCCTCAAGCGGCAGTTACAGCATGGGGTCTACTGTCGGAGAGGTCGGAACGGGCTTCTCTTCGTCGAGCGCATATCGAATGTCTGCGGGATATTGGATTCCGGAAGATACATATGTCTCAATCAATGCCGTTGCAGATGTCTCCCTCGGATCCATCAGCGGTCTTGTCGGAGGTCAGAGCACAAGTTCGTCTTCTTGGAACGTAAAGACGAACAATAACCTCGGATACCAGCTTAGCGTCGTGGCGTCGACAGATCCCGCCCTGAAAGCCCCGCAGGCATCCATTCCTGACTATGCACCCGCGGGGGCGGATCCCGACTTCTCATTCAACGGCCCTTCGGCTTCGAGCTCTTTCGGTTTCAGTCCGGAGGGCGCTGACATAATCGGCCGATACAAAGACAACGGATCGGTGTGTAATTTCGGTACGGGGGATACTTCAGGTGCATGTTGGGATGGATTCTCGACAACCCCGAAGGTCGTCTCTCAAGGCGCAACTGCGAATGAGCCTTCCGGAGCGACTACTACTCTGAGGTACCGTGTCCATGTCGGGTCAAACGTGATCCAGGATTCGTCCGGGGGCTATGAGGCGTCCATAACAGTAACCGCAACTGCGCTGTAAGAGCCCGCGGTTCGCATGCTATACTTTTTTCGTGACTAATTCGTTCGTACACGCGCATGCAAGAAAAATCCTGTCGGTTTTTTTCATCTCCCTGATTCTTTGGGGGCTACCCGTGGATCGCGAATCTCAAACTGTCGAAGCTGATTCAGTCAACGTGAATCTCGAGGTCCTCGTATGCAATTTCAACTCGATGTGCGAAGCCGTCATCGGAGAGACATACCAGTCTTGTCCGTCAGATTGTGCTGCTCCGACCTCGACTCCTCCTTTGCCTGGAAACAATCCCGGAGGGCAGATTCCGAATGCGACCACTACGCCGATACAGAATGAGATCCGGAGCATTCAGGTTTCCCCTGACTACCGAAGCGCCACGCTGACTCTGAAAACGCTGTACGCATCCATGGCTTCGATTTCTTGGGGAGAGACATCGGACTATGAGATAGGCAGCCTCGCCGAGGCCTGGTATCACAACGACTTCAAGGTCAAGCTCGAGAATCTTGAGCCTGGCACTAAATACTACTTTCAGATTCACTTGAAAGATTCCCTCGGCGGCACGATCGTATACAGAGGCGAGTTCATGACAGTGGCTATCCCCGACAGCATCGCGCCAGGGGCGCCTGCGGACCTCTCCGCATATCTGAATCGTGACACCGTCATGCTGAACTGGAAGAATCCGTCAGACAGGGACTTTGCATACGTGCGTCTCGTTCGTTCGGACATTTTCTATCCTTTGAATCCCATAAATGGAAAAGTGGTATATGAAGGCAGGGGAACTTATGCTGTCGATGCAGACATTGTGCCGGGCAAGATGTATTTCTATTCGCTATTTGCATACGATTCAGCGGGAAATTTGTCACAGCCTGCCATTGTCGCGGTGTATTATCCGAGAGTCGTACGGGTTCCCTCCGAAGAGTCCGCTGCTACATCAAGCGTCCCTGGCGAAGGGTCCGAGCAAGATGACGGCGCTGTGCGGCCATACGACCCTCTTCTCGATGATAGCTATCCGTATGTGCTGCCAGACTACACCGATGCGCAGTACGAATATACATTCTGCAACTCAGGAAATGGATTCACGAGCAAGGGACTCAGGGATATCGACGTCAAAGACATAACGATCAGCCAGAATGGCAGGAATATTTCATTTACGAATGGAAAGATCGAGCTTGAGCCAAATTTGCCCATGAGAATTGAGATAGACTCGCAGGTGACGTCCCTTGATGGCGCCCGTGCGCTGGCATTCTGCATCAACAATCGCATTCCGGAGGTGCGAAGGGGGTACATGTTCACGTACAGCACGACCACTCAAAAATTCGAGGTTGAGATACCCACATTTTTCAGCACATACAGCTATGAATTTTACGTCGGAATGTTAAAATACAAGAGTAAAGAAACCGTTTTGGCCAGCGGCGAATTTACAATCAGACATGTTCCGGATGGCGACAGAAATGGTGCCGCAGGATGGAGGGCGGGATTGCTGAAATTCGTTCAGTTCTCGTTCATTTTCCTCATACTCGCGCTTATCATTTTGATACTCAGAACGGCATTGCTGAAAAGGGAGGTAAGATAGTCGAAAGATTTTTTGAAATACGAGATCTTTGGAAAAACGGCCGGCAAACCATTACATGCCCTACGGTATTTTTTCTAAAAAAATAACAAAGTTCATCACTGTCCATCTTCTATGCGCGGTGCTTTTGTCTTTTGCGAACTTCGGAGTTTTGGCAAGTGCATTCTTGCCGTCACTTGCATCGGTTGCCGAGGCTGCTACCGAGATCAACTATCAGGGAAAGCTCATGACGTCCTCGAACGTTGCGGTTCCTGACGGCTTGTACAATATCGAGTTCAAGCTCTATACCGTTTCCTCAGGCGGCAGCGCCATCTGGACTGAGACTCGAACGGGTGCCGACAGGGTTCAGGTGACGAACGGCCTCTTCAGCGTCCTTCTCGGATCTGTCTCCTCTCTTGCCGGCATCAACTTTGATCAGGCAATCTATCTCGGCGTAAATATCGGAGGATCGGGTTCTCCTTCTTGGGACGGAGAAATGACTCCCCGAAAGAAGTTCGCTTCGGTCCCGACGGCATTCGTCTCGGACACTGCAAAGGCGCTTGACGCGACGAATGCGACTTCGACAAACCTCCGGACTACGAATGCGACGAGCACGAATTCGTACGCGTCTAACCTGACTGCGAGCAGTACCGTCATTAGCGGTTCGCTCAGCATCAGCACGCTGACGGGACTTCTTGTCGGAACAAACGGATCCGTCAGCGCCATCTCGACTTCGACGCTCGGACTCATCACGACTGACATTGCCGAGGGCACAAACTTGTATTTCACGAACTCTCGAGCGGACGAGCGGATCGCGCTCGCAAGCACGACGATCCGAAACATGATTTCGTCTTCGGCGACAGGTCTTGCGTACACCGCTGGGACCGGAGTTCTTTCCCTTGCTGCTGGATATAACATCCCGCTTACTGCTTCGACTACGGAATGGGCAAGCAAGATAAGTAGCCAGTGGACGACTTCAGGGTCCGATATTTATTACAACAGTGGGAATGTTGGAGTCGGTACGACAACTCCATCGGCAAAAGTTCACTCATTATCAACTACAGAACAGCTTCGTCTTGGGTACAATGCTTCAAATTATGCGTCGTTCACGGTGTCTTCTGTTGGAAAACTTGTAATCGGTGCTACTGGAGGGCAGGTTCTTGCACCAAACGGAAGTGTGAATGCGGGTTTTCCGACACCTGGTGTAGGGTTTGCATCATTTACAAATACAGGTATCGGTGCGGACAGCGGTAACCTGGCGCTCTGGCAAGGCGGTATTATAGGAATAAATATTGCTTCGAGTGCTAAGGAGATTCGTGTCCCATCTGACTTCAAATATTCTTTCTCATCCGCTACTCACAATAACGCATTTGCAGATACGAGCTTTTATCGTAGCGCGGCTGGAGTGTTGAGGACTGGTGGAAGTTTTATTGCTGATGGTAACGTTGGTATAGGAACAAATAGCCCCGGTTACAAACTCGACGTGTCAGGAGGATTCATAAACGTCGATGGTGCAACTGGTTACAGACAGGGCGGAATGCTGGTGCTCAATGCTTCAAGCAGCAGCGCATCAACACAGGTAGGTCTCGGCGCCGGAGCATCGTTCAATTCTGGCAGCTACTACAATACCGCGATTGGCTATTATGCGATGACCAATACAACGTCATCCAGAAACACAGCTGTCGGATCGGGCGCGCTTCGATTCAATGTCTCTGGAATCTCGAACGTCGCATTCGGTAATGATGCCGCTGGCAGTTCGCTTGCCAGCTACAATGTCGCAATCGGTGATTCTGCCTTGTACAGCGCTACGAGCAGCGGAAGCAATACCGCTGTCGGTCATTCGGCCTTGCTTTATGCTATCGGGTCAGGCAATACGGCTCTCGGATATCTCGCTGGGCAAAACATCACTTCGGGCTCGAACAATATCATCATCGGCAATAACATATATGCGCAAAGTGCCACAGCTTCAAACCAGCTCAGCATCGGCAATATCATCTTCGGTACGGGCGTCGACGGTTCCGGCACAAGCGTATCGTCTGGAAACATAGGAATCGGAACGACGACTCCCGGCTACAGGCTCGTAGTGTCAGGCGATCTTAATCTCACTGGTGCATTCAGGGCCAACGGTTCGGCTGGTACCGCAGGCATGGTTCTCCAGACGACAGGCACAGGAGCGCAGTGGGTCGCCACTTCGACTCTTGGCATCAGCGGTGGATCGAGTCTTTCGGGAGGCGCCAATGGCTATCTTGCGCGATGGACTTCTGCGACTACGCTTGCGACAAGCTCGGTTCTCGACAGCGGTACGAGAGCGGGAATCAATGCGACATCATCCTCTTATACATTTAACATACAGGGTACTGCAGGTATCAGTGCCTTCAATGTTGCATCATCCACCGGAACATCGCTGCTCATGGTCGGCGCGGATGGAAATATCGGTATCGGTACGACAACCGCTGCGTCAAAGTTGGTGGTGGTGGGTGATGCATACGTGACAGGATCACTTCGAGTTTCAAACGGTACTTTACCCGTTGTAATTGGCGCGACTGACGGAAATACGCGAGCGACAAATGCACTTGATCTTCAGTCATATCGAACGTGGTCATCTCAGGTTGCAAGTGGGGTAAGATCTACAGCTATAGGAAACAGAAACACAGCGTCTGGTGTAGATTCAATTGCAATCGGACAACTTAACACTCCGTCTGCGCTAGTATCTATCGCTCTCGGTAATAGTAACAGCGCATTCGGAGATTACGCTGTTGCCATAGGAGCAAGCAATTCTGCCGCAAGCAACTCGCAGGTTATAGGAAAGTTGAATACGGCATTGTACTTAAATTCGTCCGTGGTGGGAATTTCAAACACGCTGTACGCGGGTTACTCGCAGGCATTTGGAAATTCGAACAGTCTGTTTGGCCTTACAGGATCAGTCGGTATCGGTACTTCGAACACGGCATATGGCGGCAACGCGACGATAATCGGGCAGGACAACACCAGTTCCGACGACTACAATGTCACTCTCGGATACAATAACTATGCATTTTCTGGAACGAGCGTGACGATCGGCCACAATAATTCGGTTGATAATGGCGTGGGAGGAGGCTCTGATGTCATCACTGTAGGATCCTATAACACTGTTTCGGGCACTTCTTTTTACACATCAGCATTCGGTTCTTACAATACGATATCAGGCAGTACGTACTACAACGGAGCGTTCGGGTACCAGAACTCCGTCTCTGGAAACAGCTCGTATGCGATCGGAAGAAGCAATGCTGTGAGCGGCGAAAACTCTTACGTATTCGGTAATGGAATAACAAATGGTATCGGGGGGTCAGTAATGATCGGTACGAGCAATACGAACAAGATGACCCTTACGACAAATGGTTCGCTTGGCATCGGCACGACGACTCCTGCCTCGAAGCTCACGGTTGTCGGCAATGCCGGCACCTCTCCGATGTTCACTGTCGCCTCATCGACTGGTCGAACGGCATTTGTCGTTCGTGCTGATGGCAATGTCGGCATTGGTACATCTACTCCGAATACGAATCTGTATATCGATGCAAGCTCGGGTACGGGCAATATCGGAGGGTATCAAATGGTGATTGAGGGCTCGCCGACCAATACCGCCCTTCTCGGTTTTAAAGTCGCAAACAATGAATGGTCGATCGGGGCAAGCAGTCTCGATGAGGATAAGTTCATGATCACATCAAGTCTTGGCTATACTCAGGACGCACTCGTCATTAACAGGAGCACTGGCAATGTCGGCATAGGATCGTCTACTCCATCTGCCAAACTATCCATCTTTAATCTGAGCGGAAACCAAGACTTGATCAATGTCTCTTCTTCAACTGGAGCGTCGATGTTCACTGTGAAGGCTTCAGGCAATGTCGGCATCGGAACGACTACTCCGTTCGCTCGTCTGCAGGTCGCGGGAGTAACCACGTCATCGGGAATTCCGTTGCTCGTCACGGACTCAGCGGGTGCTTCAGTGATTGCTGCTCGAGACAGTGGAACGGTTTCAATAGGAGCCCTATCTGCAGGATTATCAGGTTCGCAGCTCTCAAAAACCGGCAGCTTGAATGTTTACGGAACCAGCGCAACAATAAACATCGGACATGATTCATTCGATTACGGATACAAAATGGTAATCGGTCCAAGGTCCATCACTACTACTGAGACTTCCGAAGATTCAAACGCCACGCTCTTCCTGAATTCAGCTTCGGGGGGACGCGTGAGCATCGGGACTACGACTGATGCCTCCCCTTATACGCTTCGAGTCGGAGGCGACATCAACTTCGGCGGCAATCTCTATCAGGACGGAGTCCTCTTTACGGGCGGTGGCGGTGCGAGCCCTTGGACCGTTTCCGGCTCTAAGCTGTATGCCACAAGTACGTCTGTCGGTGTCGGAACAACCAATCCGTTGGCAGCATTTGATATCGGCACTTCGACAAACGGAGTTGGAACCATGCAGCCGATGCTTCGGTTCAGCTACACTCCGGATGTCACGTACTCAAGTGCCATCAAGACAAGCACAGGCGGATCGATCGGCCAGAATCAGATGGGCTTCTTCATCACGCGTAACGGCACCGAGCTCAACCCGCTTCTCCTGTCAGACAGCGGTATTACGCTTACGGGAACGACTACCGTTGCAGGCATCTTGAATCTCAACAGCGCAAATGCCGATACGGGCAAGGCTCTTACGGTGAGGAGCGTGACCAACGATGCACGAGACGGAGGTATCAAGATTGTCGCGCAGAACCAGAGCCAGTGGATGACGCTCGGTTGGGGCGGGTTGGGAAGCACGTATACGCTGGATTTCTCATCAGGGTCCGGTTCTGACATCACATTTGTCTCAGGCAACAATACAGTCTTTTCGACTGGCAATGTGGGCGTAGGGACTACAGCTCCCGATGCGAAGCTCTCCATCATCGGAGGGACAAGCACTCCCGCTTTGAGCATCGCGACGAGCACAACCGGCATCAAGTTGCTTCACGTTACATCGACGACTACGGGTGTTATGGACTATGCGCGAGTCGGTATCGGAACGACTGGAAACTGGAGCGGTCCCGACCTTCTCGACCAGCTCACCGTCTCTGGTCGAGTGTACACTACATGGAGATACGCATCGTGTGACCTTGCGGGAATGAGCGTTATCGCGACACTTCTTGCGAACACGGCAAACATATGTGGACAGTTCTCATTTGTGGAGGATGCTGACGGAGCGCTCGAGGTAATGACTACGGCGAATCCAAACTATATGAGGCTTCGAGCCTCAACCGCCGGAAGCCTTGCCGTCGGTGAAGGCGCTTCGCTGCGATCATGGGTCAATTTTGTGTCGACGAATGAGAACCCTATCCTTGAAGCATGGGTAAGGCCGCAAAGCGGAGTTACGAATGCAAGATACATGGTAGGGTTTATGGATTCCGCTACGGATGTTGCTGCTGACCCTACGAACGGGGTGTATTTCAATGCGATTTCTAGCGGAGGAGGGAATTGGTTCGCGGTCAACAGGTCTGGCGGAGTCATGACATTCGTCGACACGGGCGTTGCGATATCGACTACCGCATTCCAGAAGCTCCGAGTGGAAACGACGCCGGTCGCCTCGTACTTCTACATTGACGGGGTCCGCGTGGCTACCATAACTGCCGATATTCCAACGGCAAACATGTCACCGAATGCATCCGTCGCGCTTATTACCACTGCTGATGCGGTCAAGTATTTGGACATATCGCTTATCCGACTTTGGGTTGATGACCCTCTCGGCGGCTATCTAGCAGGCAACGAAGCGGACACGAACTTGATGAGGATGGCGGCCGGAGCATCGACGACGCTCGAATCTGTTCTCGACAGCGCGTCGACGACGGCTGCGGCGAAAGGCCTCGTGACTGAAGCGGTGACGTCACTGTATGACTATGTCATCTCAGGCATCGAGTTCACTGCAGATGTCATTACGCGAAACGTTGTGGCGCTCAATGCGACAATAAAGAATGTCTTCGCAAGCGTCCTGTCGATCATGCCTGGAGGTTCGATCATCGTGCCGCAAGGAGAGAATCAGATTTCAGGATCAGCAACGCTTCCGCTCGGAATGACGTCGGTCACGGTCTTAAATTCTTCAGTGCTCGATACGAGCAAGATTCTCGTGACGCCGACGTCGCTCATGTCGACTCCGCTCATTGTGACGCAGAAGATTCCCGGCGTCGGATTCGTGGTGCAGACCATGAATGCGCAGTCGACGGACGCGACATTCGACTGGGTTATCATCCAGACATACAAGACCGGCAACGACACCAAGACGACTGGCGGCGCGGTATCGGGCAGCAGCAATGCCGGTTCTGGTGGCGACAACGCGGAGGTTCCGCCAGGCGGAGACACCCTGGGAGGGGGATCTGGCCAGTCGCCGGCATCGTCGACGCCGGACGGTACGAATCCCCCTGAAGGCGAAGGGTCTGACAGCTCAGGCGGTACGGGGACAGGCGGGGAAGCAGAGAATCCCGTGACTCCTCCTGCTGAAAATCCATCGGCAGGTGACCAGGATCCCCCTGCGATAGACCCTGCCCCTCTGCCTGAAATTTCAATGCCTGCTCCAGAGCCGACGGCTCCAAGTGACGGAGACGCGCCTGCTGGACAGTCATAAAACGCAGCCTCAGAACGAAGCTGCGTTTTACTTTTTCTTCATAACTAATCAACACGTACTCTCAAGGCTAACGAATGTCCGTGATATAATCAGTGGCATATTCATTAGCATGTAACAAAAGAACCATGATGTCACCAAAAGAAAAGGAAGCATACAGCGATTCGGTCCAGGCTACGATGGAAGGAACGCCTATTACCATTACAAAAAAAAGAAAGCCTCGGCGATTGCTCTCGAATCTCCTCACCGTCATCCTTCTTCTTGCCGTAGTCGCCCTCGGATACGGGTATTATCAGAAGCAGAATGAGCTAAAGATGCTCAAGGATCCTGCCGCTCAGGCAGAAGTGGCCCGAAAGGATGCCATTGCCGTCGCTGCTCAGGCATCAAGCATCGTTCTTCTTCCTGAAGGCGAGGAGGTTCCAGAAGTTCTTACCATCAATGATGCGGAGCTTGCAATCAAGGAGCAGCCCAACCTTGCAGGAGTTGTCACGGGAGACAAGATTCTTCTCTACGTAACAAGCGGGAAGGCCATCGTGTACAGTCCTTCCAGAAACAAGATCGTGAACATTCTCCCGGTCGTACTTCAGCGACCTCAGGGGCAGGGAACGACAAATACGCAGACAAATACGAGCGCCAATACGCAGAGCAGCTCAAACGGCACGACGTCTCGAAGCGCGAATACGTCTGCAAACGACGAAGAATAAGAGCCGAAAGGCTGATAGGAATGAGAATGCTGCCCCAACCAGGGCAGCATTTTTCTGTTGCATATACTATAATGGGTGCATACCAGTTTAAACCAGTAAAGAAGAACCATGACCCAGAAAAAAGTTGCCATTAACGGAGCGGGACGAATCGGAAGAGCATTCCTCAAGCTTGCAGTCGAGAATCCTGAACTTCAGGTAGTTGCCATCAATGACCTCGCGGACATTGAGAACATTGCATACCTCATGAAATACGACAGCGCATACGGAAGAAGCAATCTCGACATCAAGGCCGATAAGGCAAAAGGAGAGCTTGTTATCAATGGCAATGTGGTCAAGTATGTAAGCGAAAAGGATCCCGCCTTGCTTCCATGGAAAGACTTGGGCGTGGACATCGTTCTCGAGTCTACGGGACTCTTCACCTCATACGAGAAGGCGAGCTCACATATGACCGCTGGCGCAAAGCGAGTGGTCATCTCGGCCCCTGCAAAAGACGATGCCGGAGCGCAGCAGGCCGCAACGGTCCTCATGGGAATCAATGCCGATGACATGAAGACATGCCCTGTCACTTCGAATGCATCATGCACGACGAATGCGGCGAGCCCGCTCATCTCCATTCTTCATGAGAAGATCGGAATCGAGAAGGCGATCCTCAATACGACTCATGCATACACTGCAAGCCAGGCACTTGTCGATGCTCCAAACAAGAAGGACTGGAGGGAAGGAAGGGCAGCTGCCATGAATATGGCGCCTTCTTCTACTGGTGCGGCTGTGGCAACCACGAAAGTGATAACTGATCTCAAGGGCAAGTTTGATGGAATCGCAGTCCGCGTTCCGGTGATCACGGGGTCACTTGTGGATGTGACGTTCATTTCGAAGCGACCGACTACGGTCGAAGAGGTAAATGACCTTCTTCGAGCCGCGGCAAAAGAGTCGCGATGGCAGGGAATCTTCGATGCGACTGATGAGGAGCTCGTATCGCGAGACATTATCGGAAATCCGCACGCATCCATTGCTGACCTTAAAATGACTCGAGTTGTTGATGGAAACCTCGTAAAGGTCCTTGCGTGGTATGACAATGAAGGCGGGTACACTCACGCACTTGTCCGACATGTCGTCGATGCGGCAAAGCTTATTTAATCTGGATAATTCATCTCAAAAGCATGATTAAACTTGAAGGTCCGGGAATGGATGCTAACAAGATAGAGGAAGAACGAGCGGGCATGTTTCAGGACATGGAAGGTCCTTTGGCTGAACGGTGGAAAAAGTTCAGCGTCGAGGATCAGGACACAATAGCAAATGCCCTTGCAGAAATAACCGGTGACGGACCAGGCATAGTCGGTGTGATTTCGGAAGAGAAGGCTGGTCGATTCATTGAGCACCTCAGGACCTATCTCTCCCCGAATTCGTCTGGCGACTTGAAAGAGGCTGCAGCTGATGCGATCAGGAGAGCTGTCTCGGATGAGGGCATTACAGAGTAGTTTCGAGCGTATACACACAATCATGAATGTTTTCATTGGATCAGATCATGCAGGGTTCGAGCTCAAGGAGTCTCTGAGGAAGGCGCTTGGGGAAATAGGGTACAGGGTCATAGACTGTGGAGCATTCGCGTATCATCCTGAGGACGACTATCCGTTCTTCATTTCGAAGGTGGCGCGAGCCGTCTCAGAGGCTGAAGCTGTCAGGGATTCTGAAGAGAATCTGCCGCATATCGTGGCCGGCGAGCGCGGAGCAGAAAGCGTGACTCGTGGGATTGTCATCGGTGGCTCAGGTCAGGGGGAGGCGATAGTCGCCAATAAGTTCCCTCACGTTCGCGCCGCTCTCTGTTACGGCGGAGAAAGTGCCGGGAAGATCGTCGAGCTTTCAAGGGAGCATAATGATGCAAATGTCCTTTCTCTCGGTGCTCGATTCATCTCGGAGGACCAGGCGCTTGAGCTTGTCATCAAGTGGCTCAACGCTCCGTTTTCCGGAGATTCGAGACATGTCCGAAGGATCCATGAGATAGAAGAAATAAAGCATAGGCCTCTCTACGAATAAAAAATCAAAGAATCATTTAGCTACATGAACAAAGAACAAATCACCCACATTATTCCCGCTGTATTTGCAGTCGATTACAACGATTTCGTTGATCAGCTCGACTCCATATACGATATCGTCTCGAGAGTTCAGATTGACGTCGTCGACGGATCCTTTGCCACGAAGAAGACGTGGCCTTTTGATGGCGATGCCGGCCAGGAATTTCCAAAGATCGTCCGGCAGGAACAGGGCTTGCCTCATTGGGAAGAGGTCGAGTTCGAGGTGGACATCATGTCCCAGAATACGGCATTTGTAGTCGACCAATGGATCGCAGCCGGTGCCTCGAGAGTCATCGTTCACAAAAGGAATGTCACTGACAGCGAATCGCTCTTGAAGATAGCCGAGGCTGTCCGCGAGAAAGGGGTAGAGTTCATGGTTGCTTTTGAGCCGAAAGAGACGCTTGAATTGATCAAGGATTTTGCCGGCCTCGTCATCGATGGAGGATTTCTCGATGGGATTCAGGTCATGGGAATCGACAAGGTCGGATTCCAGAATCAGGATTTTAACCCTAAGGCTCTTCAGCTTATTGCAAGCATCAGGAAGGAATGGCCGGACATGCCTCTCTCGGTTGACGGAGGGGTGAGCTTCGACAATGCACGGGCGCTGATCGATGCCGGCGCTACTCGACTTGTTTCAGGATCAGCGATCATGCATTCCGAGATGCCTCGCGATGCGATCGAGCGGTTTGAGGAGATTTGTCAGGATTAGTCTTTTCGATAATACAGGGTCGGTCTAAGTGAATAAGATGGCCGGCCGAAGAGACAGAAGTTTTCCACCGTCTCTTCGGCCGGCCATTTGCTATACTGTATTCGTATGTTTCTTACCGACGAACAAGTTCAGGAACTCGAGGCAAAGGCGAAATCCATTCGCGTAAGCATCATCGAGATGCTGGCCGAAGCAAAGTCAGGCCATCCGGGCGGTCCGCTCGGCATGGCTGACATCTTTGCGGCTCTCTATTTCAATATACTCAAGCATGATCCGAAGAATCCTGCATGGCCTGAACGCGACCGATTCATCCTCTCAAACGGCCATATCTGTCCCGTACTGTATGCCGCAATGGCTCACTCTGGATATTTCCCAGTAGAAGAGTTGAAGACACTTCGCAAGTTCGGCTCAAGGCTCCAGGGCCATCCCCACAGGGAATTTCTTCCCGCATTGGAAAACAGCTCGGGTCCTCTCGGATCCGGTCTTTCTCAGGCTGTCGGCATGGCCATAGCTGACAAGATCGATCATGGAAAATTGTCGCCTCGCTTCGTCTATTGCTCGCTCGGCGACGGAGAGCTCAACGAGGGCCAGAACTGGGAGGCCATCATGCTTGCGTCAAAGGAGAAGCTTGGAAACCTTATCGCCATCATTGACCGAAACAATATCCAGATTGACGGGTACACGGAAGATGTAATGCCCCTTGCCCCTGTCTATGACAAATGGAAAGCGTTCGGTTGGCATGTGCAGGAAATCGACGGTCATGACATGCGGGCTATCGTGGGTGCCGTAAGCGAAGCCAAGGCGTCATTCGACAGGCCATCGGTCATCATTGCCCATACCATACCGGGCAGGGGTGTCTCATACATGGAGAAGCGGTACGAATGGCATGGAACGCCGCCGGGAATATCAGAAGTTTCAGGGGCTCCTGAGAAGGCAAAGCAGGTCGAGGTTGCACTGGCTGAATTGAAAAATAATAACATCTAACATGGCGAATCCTAATCAATTTCTCAATCCGAAAATATTCGACGCTGACGTGGATCAGGTTCCCATCCGAAAAGGGTTCGGAGAAGGGCTTTTGCTTGCTGCGGAGAGTAACAAGAACATCGTAGGCCTCTGTGCGGACCTTACTGAGTCGACCCAGATGCTTCCGTTTAAGAAGAAATTTCCGGAGAGGTTTGTCGAAATTGGCATTGCTGAGCAAAACTTGGCATCGGTTGCTTCGGGAATGGCTGCTATGGGAAAAGTGCCATTCATCACTTCGTACGCAATGTTCAGCCCTGGAAGAAACTGGGAGCAGATCAGGACGACTGTCGCATACAATGATCGGAAAGTGATCATTGCCGGTTCTCATGCCGGCGTATCCGTCGGGCCTGACGGAGGAACGCATCAGGCAATCGAAGATATCGCCATCACTCGAGTCATTCCGAATATGGCAGTTATTGTCCCGTGCGACGCTCTTGAGGCCAGAAAGGCGACTATCGCGCTCGCTCTCTCAAAGGATGAGGGCGGAATCTCAAGCCCTGCATATCTGCGCCTTGCACGAGAGAAGACACCTGTCATTACGACTGAGGATGCCCCTTTTGAGATCGGAAAGGCAAGAGTCGTATACTCGCTGACGGAAGATGAGTTCATGGAGGCGAAATCGGTCAGGTCTAGCGGCTCACTCACGCTGAAGCTCGACGGAGAGAATAATATCCGTCACGACGTCGGAGTGATCGCATGCGGAGCGCTTCTTCATAAGGCACTGAAAGTTGCAGAAGCGCTCAAGAAAGAAGGGCTTGCTGTTACTGTTATGAATCTTGCAACTATCAAGCCACTCGACGGTGCCGCCGTACTTCAGCTTGCAGCCGAGACTGGTGCCATCGTAACTGTCGAGGAACACCAGATTGCAGGAGGAATGGGAAGTGCCGTTGCGGAACTTCTTGCTCAAAACGAACCTGTGCCTATCGAGTTCGTGGGAGTGCATGACGAGTTTGGCCAATCAGGAACTCCTGACGAGCTCATTGAGAGATACGGCATGGGCGAATCGCATATAAAGGAAGCCATCCAGAAGGTTCTTGCTCGGAAAAATAAATAGCATAAAAAGGCCCGTCGAGCATTCTCGGCGGGCCTTTTCCTGTCTTATTTTCGTATGATGTACTTTTCTATCTCGGCAATGCTGCCGCCAACTTTCTTGTTCGGATTCCAGATGTTCAAGGGGTCGAAGGCGTTCTTGATCTCGACGAACATCTGATATGTCCTGGGTCCATAGAAGCCTTTCAGGAAAGGGGACCGGATGATTCCATCGCTGTGGTCCGCACTCATATTTCCTCCGAGCTTGTGCACGAGCTTGAATACAGCTTTGCATAATTCCGAAATTTGCCTGACGATGTCCGGCCTGCTGACATCGAAGATCGGAATTACGCGAAGGGCGCCGTCACCGATATGTCCATGGAATCCGTATTTGATATTTCTGTTCTTGAGGATTGAGATGAGTTCCGGAATGAATACGTCGAATTTGCGGATCGGAACGATAATGTCCTCGATGCAGGGGATAGCATGGTTGGTTCCTTGCACGTCATCTCGCATGACGCCGAAGCTTGATCTGCGGATGGTCCAAAGTGCCTGGTATAGGAGCATGTCGGTCACATGCACGGGCGATACCATGCAGTCGGCCTGCATCCTTACTCGCACTGTCTCGGCGACATCGTGCACTTCTTCTATCGTGTCACCCGCAAACTCTGCGAGAATCATCAGCTCTGTCTCGGCGCTGAACAGCGTTCGCACCAGGCCGGCCTCAGCCGGCTTGAACTTCTGGGCGCTGTTCAGCGTATTCACGTCAAACGTCTCGACGGACTCGGGCTTATGAGCCATGATGATTTGCAAAATGCCCGGGAGCTTCGAGAGGGAAGCAACCGGCATGGCGAGAAGGGCATGCGCTTTTCTTGACTCGTTGAGTCTGAGTCGTGCTTTCGTGATGATCCCGAGAGTCGATTGGCTGCCTACGAAAAGCGGCGCGAGGTTGAGCATTCCTGTCTCCTTGTCGTATACCCGTTCTATTCTGTAGCCTGAGGCACATTTCGGAACCGGCCGCCTCATGGCCTGGATTTCTCTAGAATATTGCTGGATTATTTTGCCGATCTTTCTGTATATCTGTCCCTCCGCATCATCCTTGCTCCTTTTCGATACGAATTCCTCCGGTGAGAGAGGGCCAAATGTGTAGATCTCGCCGTCTGAAAGCACGACATCAACGGATTCAACGTTGTCGATCGTTGCGCCGTACAAAATGCTCTTCTCTCCCGACGAGTTGTTTCCGATCATGCCTCCGACGCCGCAGATATCTTTCGATGACGTGTATCCAGAGAAGAATAGGTTTCTGGTAAGCATTTCGGCCTCAAGGTCGCGGTACATGACGCCCATCTCGACTTCGGCCATCTTTGCTTCGAAGTCCACCTCGAATGCATTCATGTACTTCGTCAGGTTGATGATGATTCCCGTGCTGAGCGAGCCTCCGGACATGCACGTTCCACCCGCTCGCGTCGAGAGGGTAACGGCTGCTTGGTTCAGTTTCGGTGATCCGATCCTGAGAGACTGGCTAATGGAGTCGACGAGTCTTTTGATGCTGCCGATCGCGCCTTGCCTTTTCATTTCCAATTCATTCACTTTCTTTGCCAGGATGCGAATCTCGATATTGTTTCTCGGATACACGACGACTTTCGGACGAACGACAAAGGCGCTGGCGTCTCGCGAGTGGAGATCGAGAACTGACTGGTCCGAAGTGAAGTCGTACTTTTTCTCAGTGAGAAATGCGAGCATTGTCTGAAGTGAATCGGTTGGTATGTTCATTTTTTATTTTGAAGTGCTATAAGGTGAATCGTATGAGTCGAAAGCGAGTCCGGAAAAAAGTCGGTCCGGATCCAGTTGGCGCCTTCGCGTTAGAGAATCTCCGCTGTCCAAGTGGCCGGTGCTGCCGCGATGTACTTTTCGATCTGCTGGAGAGGGAGGAGTCCGGCCTGTGCACCGACATGCTGGCAGACGCTCATTGAGTTGATAGATCCCCATTTCATGGCCTCTTCTCTCGTTTTTCCGAGAGCGATGGCCGTGCTGAACGTCGAAGCGAATGCATCTCCTGCCCCTGTTCGGTCTACTGGCGGAGCGATGTCTGGATAGATCGGGACTCGAATGAGCTGGTCAGCCTCGTTAATGACATACGAGCCGTTCGGTCCGTCAGTGATGACGGGCAGTTTCGGTCCGAGCGCCTTAAGTCCTTCAAGGAGCGCTCGGACATCAGAGGTATTGTTATTGAGAATGATCTGCGCTTCCTCAAGGTTGCAGAAGAAGAGCTCCGATCGTTCATAGATCATTTTCAATTTCTCAGTACCGAACTTGATCTGATACGTGCCTGGCTGGAAGACGAGCTTTATGCCGGGGTTCTTGTCGAGGTAATCGGCAAGGTGCTGATGGAAATCGAGCGACTTCTCGCTGAGCGAGCTGAGATAGAGCCATTTTGATCCTGAGATGTCAGGAAGCGTGAGAGGGAAGTCCTCATGCTTGATGAGGATGGTCCGCTCGCTGCCAAACCAGAGAACGTAGTGGTAGTTGGTCTTCAAGCCTTTATGGATCTCTATGTATCGAGTGTCCACTCCGTCACTCTTGAGCTTGGCGAGGCATTTCCTGCCGTTCTCATCGTCCCCGAGATGCGAAATGAGTCCGGAGCTAAGACCAAGCCTTGATGCTGAAACGGCAGCATTTGCGCTGTTTCCGACCGCAACCACTTCCTCGGCTGACTCAAACGGGAGCTTCGTTCCGAAGATCATGCAAAGCTCATTCTTCTGTGTTTCCTTATTGACGGTCTCATGCGCGTCCTTGAGTCGAATAAATGCGTCGATGACGGTATCGCCGATGGCGACGAATTCAGGCTTTTTCTTGAAGATGTTCATATGTGGTCAAGTATATCACGCAGGTGACGGCCCGCCCCTGTTGAAAAAGGCCTGTGGCGGGCCGTACATTTGCCTTTTTGAGAAATATATATATAATCAGGGGACCATGAAATTGACTATTGAAAAGCGAAGCGGTGATGCGGCATCGGTCCGAGCTCAGGGAAAAGTACCTGGCGTATTTTACGGTCCAAAGGCTACCCCTACTTCTATCGCTGCAAACTCATCAGAATTTAACAGGATTTGGAGAGAGGCGGGTGAATCCACAGTCATCACTCTTACCGGAGTAGACGAGGATCACGATGCTCTCATTCACGACATCCAGAAAGACGCGGTCAGCGGCGAAATCAAGCACGTAGACTTTTACATCATCGAAAAGGGCAAGAAGGTAGAAGTTGCCATCCCTCTCGAGTTCGTCGGAGAGGCTCCAGCCGTAAAGGCATTCGGAGGTACTCTTATTAAGGTTATGCATGAGCTTGAGATCGAAGCGCTTCCAAAGGATCTCCCTCACGCCATCGAAGTCGACATCTCATCTCTTGTTGATCTCGACGCCCAGATCAAGGTATCAGACATCAAGCTTCCAAAGGGAGTTGAGGCTAAGGTTGATGCAGAGGAGGTTGTCGCTCTCGTAAACGCTGCCAAGGAAGAGACAGAAGAGGCTCCTACGTCTATCGACATGTCAGCCATCGGTCTTTCAGACCAGAAGGGCAAGAAGGATGACGAAGAGGCAGCAGCCGAGTAATCCACAGATTCCCGCAGAATCTTCACAGAAACCCACTATTTTTTCAGGAAAGGGCCCGATTCTTCATAATCGGGCCCTTTTTATATGCATGCCCATGTCATATAATAAAACTCATGTTTGGAACAATTCGAAAGTCTCATATTTTTATTGCGGCAATTCTCGCAATCGGTTTTTTTACAGCATCGGTCACTTCAAGCTTTGCACAGGACCTGACACCTGAGCAGGAGGCCAAGCTCCGGGCAGATCTGGCGGCCATCGAAGCTGAAATCAAGCAGCAGGAAGCCATCCTGACCCAGAAGAGGACGGAAGGCGTATCCATCGAGCGAGATGTGAGCATTCTCAATGCCAAGATCAAAAGCGCACAGCTTAAGATCAGGCAGCATGAGCTTGTCATAAGCAATCTCGGAAAGGATATCTCCGTCAAGAACAACACTATTACCGCGCTCGGGACGCGTATCGACAATAGCCGGGAATCCCTCGCGCAGGTTATCGAGCGGACGCGGGAAATCGACAACTACAGCATAGCTGAAGCCATCCTCAGCAATCAGGACATCTCGAAGTTCTTCATCGACCTCGACTCATTCGCATCGATCCAGCAGTCGCTCAAGACGCATCTGGACGGCATCAAGGATGCAAAGTCTCAGAATGAGACAGTCAAGAAAGACCTGGACGTGAAGCGAAACAAGGAAATCGACGTAAAGGTAAATGTCGAAAGGGAGACGAACATCATCAAGCAGGCGGAGGCCGAGAAGAAGAGGCTCCTGAATCTCAATAAGAACGAGCAGAAGAATTATCAGACGAACATCGCTAGCAATAATGCAAAGGCAACTGCTATCCGAAACCAGCTCTTCAAGCTTCGAGATGCAGGGCCGATCAAGTTCGGAGATGCGGTTACGTATGCCAAGGCTGCAGAAGCCAGAACAGGGGTTCGGGCAGCATTCGTCCTTGCGATCATCCAGCAAGAAAGTAACCTTGGTGCGAATGTGGGACGGTGCTACCTGACTGATGCGGCAACAGGGGCCGGCGTAGCTGCCTCTACCGGGAAAGCCTTCCCGAACCTCATGAAGGCCAGCCGAGACGTCCAGCCATTCATGAAGATCACGGCTGACCTTGGTCGGGATCCATACAAGACTCTCGTATCTTGTCCGCTCAGCGTCGGGTACGGAGGTGCCATGGGTCCTGCGCAGTTCATTCCGTCTACATGGCAGATCTTCGCGGCTCGAATCGCCACGGCTCTGGGAAAGCCTGCCTCTGACCCGTGGAATCCTCAGGACGCGTTCATGGCTTCGTCCATGTACCTCGGGGACCTTGGGGCTGGTGCCAAAACTCACACCACCGAGCGAAATGCTGCCTGCAGGTATTATTCAGGACGGTCTTGCAGCGGTTCGAATACCTTCTACGGAGACCAGGTTATGGCCCGAGTGAACAATATCCAGAACAATATCGATATCCTGCAGGGAATCTAGCCCTCATTTGCCTAAAAAACCCAAATACTGTATAGTAGCCCCCATGAAAGCAGACATCCATCCTACATATAACTCAAATGCAACATTTACATGCGCATGCGGATCTTCTTTTAAGATCGGCTCCGTAAAGGAAAATGTGAGCGTCGAAATCTGCTCAAAGTGCCATCCTTTTTACACTGGTACTGAGAAGGTTCTCGATGCTGCCGGCCGAGTAGACAAGTTCAATACTCGACGAGCTGCAGCTGCAAAAAAGACGAAGTAGCTTCGCTGGAAAAGACTGCTCATGCGAATGGGCGGTTTTTTCTTTTGCCGCACGGATGCGTGATATCATTTACACAAACATGACTGACAACAATACAAACCCGACATACTCAAAGGAAGAACTCGATGAGCTGAAGCAGAATCATAAGACGAGCTTTTTCGCCTATGAGTACGACAGGCTCATTGCTCAGAGGGGCGAAGTGGAACAGATGATGTCCGATGAATCAATGGCCGACCTCGCTGCCGAAGAGCTCAAGGTCGTTGACGAGCAGATCAAGGGCATTGTTGAGAAGATCGAACTCATTACGAAAGAGGACGAAGATGCGGACCAGTATCCATCCGAGATCATCCTCGAGGTCCGAGCGGGAACGGGAGGGGAAGAGGCCGCCCTCTTTGCCGAGCAGCTCGCTGGCATGTATCAAAAGTATGCCCTCATGAAAGGCTGGTCATCAAAGCTTGTCGACTCTTCGGAAAGCCCGCTCGGAGGATTCAAGCAGGCGTCGTACGAAATGCGAGGTCCTGAAATCTACAAATATTTCAGATACGAGACCGGCGTTCACCGGGTACAGCGAGTTCCAGCTACTGAAAAGTCAGGACGTATTCATACATCTACGGCATCGGTTGCCATCCTTCCGATCAGAAAGAAGGTCAAGCTCGAAATTAATCCGGCGGACATTGAAATGGAACTTTCACGATCCGGAGGGGCGGGAGGTCAGAACGTAAACAAAGTGGAGACTGCCGTACGACTCATCCATAAGCCGACCGGCATCGACGTTCGGTGTACATCCGAGCGAAGCCAGCTCAAGAACCGAGAGCGAGCCATGCAGATTCTCATGGCCAAGCTCCAGGTCCTCAAGGAAGAGGAAGAAGCGAAGAAATTCTCAAAGGACCGAAAGGACCAGATCGGAACGGGCGATAGGTCAGAAAAGATCAGGACCTATAACTTCCTTCAGGATCGAATCACCGATCACCGAATCAAGCAGTCATGGCACAATATGGAAAATGTCATGCTCGGAAATATCGACATGATGGTTCAGGCCGTCCTGGATGCTGAGGCCAACGGAGGCGTTGATGCGGCTGGGGAATCTGACGATGAATAATGTTCTCCGACATGATACGATTTTCATATGGCAATCGTATTTGAGGAAGAGCAGCATGAGATAGAAAAGGACCAGGAAATTGCAGAGGCAAGGGAGGCCGTATCGGCATCCTTGGGAAAGGTGAAACAGTCAGTATGGGAGAAGGTCGCACTGGTTCTGTTTGCTGTGGCATGCCTCGCAGGAGCTGTCGCGATTCAGCTCTATTACAATCCGGAAGCAGCTGCCGGACTGAATAGGGTTTACAGGGAGGATGTCTCAGAGCAGGATCTGCGGCTCATTCCGCCTGCTGACCGGGAAGCGTACCTTAACTCGCTTCCGACAAGAAAATAAAACCATGAGCACTTTTTCATATTCTCGTCTCAGCAAGACTCACAAAGGCGGCTTTACGCTCATTGAGCTCATCGTGGTGATCGCCATAGTTGGCCTTCTTGCCTCTGTCGGAGTCGCTTCGCTTGGACAGTCGCGGGAAAAGGCAAAGGTTGCCAAGGTTCAGGGCGAGTTCGGAGCCCTTGCTCAGGCTTTGGAGATGTTCCGGCAGGATCACAAGATGCTCCCTTCTTCCGGGATCGACGGGCAGGGACTGGCGGTCTCACAGCTTGTGGCGGACTATCTCACCCCGTACATAAGGGCAACGCCCGTCATGCCGTCTTCCTTGCTTGCGTCCCCGAACGTGTATTACCACTTGAATCCCATTGATGGCCAGGAATATGACTGCGGCCCAGTTACTGGCCGGGAGGAGTACATCCTGTACTTTATGGGCACCGCAGTTGCCAATGCCTCCGGCCAGTTTCCTCAAGTTTATGAGCGGGGAGGGGGCGTGGCGGCAGCTTTTTCAGCCGGCCGGTGCATTATCGTAACCCAGAAATAGGGCCTAGCCAGGCGGTTGCACGAGCTCAAGCCCTGTGGTAGACTCCTATTTACATATGTCAGCACATACAGAACAAAAGAACCCTGTGATCGAGGCCATGTACAAGATTGGCGCTCATTACGGATTTATCAAATCACGACGGCATCCAACCGTTAAGCCTTTTATCTTTGGCGCTAAAAATAAGATTGAAATCTTCGACCTCGAAAAGACTGAAGCTCAGCTCGAGGCGGCGATCGAATTTATCAAGAAGATTGCGGCAAGCGGCAAGCAAGTTGTATTCATCGGAAGCAAGAGCGAGGCTCGACAGGCCATCAAGGAGGCAGCTGACCGAATCGCACAGCCATACGTTGCAAGCCGATGGATCGGAGGATCATTCACGAACTTCGAAGTCATCCGAAAGCGAGTAGAGAAGCTTCTTGACCTTACAAGCCAGAAGGAGAAGGGCGAGCTCAACAAGTACACAAAGAAGGAGCGAGTCATGATCGACCGAGAAATCGAGCGACTTAACAACCTCTTCGGAGGCATCACAAGCATGACGACTCTTCCTGGTGCCATCTTCGTAGTAGATGCAAAGAAGGAGCACATCGCTGTTGCTGAAGCCATTGAGAAGAAGATCCCTGTGGTTGCTCTTGCTGGTTCTGACAATGACATTTCTGTAGTGACATACCCTCTTATCGCGAACGATGCATCCATCGACAGCGTCAAATACTTTACTGACAAGATCTCTGAGGCATATGCCGAAGGAAAGAAGCTTGCAGGAAAGCCTGAAGTAAAATAAGCAAAAGCAGGCATGTCACGGATATGCCTGCTTTTCTATTTCTTCACTTACTAATCTGATATAATACATTCAACAAAAAAACATGGCAGACGTATCAATGGAACAGATCAAGGCACTCCGAGACAAGACAGGCATCTCTGTCATGCAGTGCAAAAAGGCTCTTGAGGAGGCCGGAGGCGACGAAGAAAAGGCCCTCGTTCTCCTTCGAAAGAAGGGAGCTGAAATCGCAGCAAAGAAGTCGGACCGAGAGTTCGGCGCCGGAGCTGTAGCTGCATACATCCATTCAAATGGAATGGTGGGAGCCATGATCGAGCTCGTATCAGAGACCGACTTCGTATCAAACAATGCCGAGTTCAAGACTCTTGCATACGACATTGCTATGCATATCTCTGCGACAAATCCTGAATTCACTCGAAAGGATGAGATCAAAGAAGAGGACAAGGCTAAGGCCATCGAGGTGTTCCAGGCGGAGGTGGAAGGAAAGCCTGAGAATCTCAAGGAGCAGATCCTTGCGGGAAAGCTTGATGCATACTTCAAGGAAAGGATCCTTCTTGAACAGCCGTTCATCAAGAATCCTGATCTTACGATCCAGCAGCTCCTGGACAATGCGATCCAGAAGTTCGGAGAGCGGATCGAGGTAGCTCGATTCACGCGAATGAAGATCGGCAAGTAGTCAGTACGCCCAGAGGGCAAACCTATGAATTTAGCTTTGACAATATTTGCGGTCGCCTTCGTTCTCGGTGCAGTAATCCTGCTTAACAAGAGAAGGGAAATGAGCCGCGGCAAGCCATGGTTCTTCATCGGAGGATCCGAGCTTGATCAGGCGGTATATGACGCAGTTGAGTTCTTCATCTATGTCACGACGCATGCAAGCGTTAAGAGGACGAAGATGCTCTTTCGAAAGGCCCTCCTTTCGGCCGAGAAATTCTTCCTTGGAGCCTTCGAACGAATCGGCCACCGGTTCGGAATCGTGAGCGACATCATCACGGGGAAGGATCTTCCCAAGAACCGGGGCTCAGTGTCGTTCTTCCTTAAGAACATAGAAGTCAGCAAGCGGAACCGTTGCAAAAAAATATAGTTCTGCTAGAATCATCAAGTACCAAATATTTGGTATCTGCCGCCTTAGCTCAGTTGGTAGAGCAACTGTTTTGTAAACAGTCGGTCCCCAGTTCGAATCTGGGAGGCGGCTCCAAAAAAAGAAAGATAATAAAAATCCCGAATCTCATTCGGGATTTTTATTATGAAGTCTTCTGCATACTATACGCCTCCGCCTGCACCACCTCCACCTCCGCCGCCACCTGACGTCATTCCGGTGCCGACTCCTCGAATGGTATCGATGGTGTACTGTGCCGTTCCTTCAGTCGTACATGACGTACCGCTGATGACTTGGCACTGGCTTCCGCTCTGCGTCGTGCCTCCGATCACATTGATGCCCGACTGGAAGATGTTGTAGTTCGCGTGGAGCGTTGACTGGCCGTATTGGAACATCACCTGCATCGTCTGGTTCGTGGCAATGTCCTGGATTCCCAGAAGGATTGATCCGCTGCAGGTACAATATGTGACTTGGGTGATCTGGCCGCCAAAGTGGCTCGAGGCTCCGCTTCCTGTCGTTCCTCCGCCTGCACCACCTCCACCTCCGCCGCCAGAGCCACCACCGCCCCCTCCAAGAGCGCCACCGCCTCCTCCGAGCATGCTTGTAGGTCCGCCCATGCCGGTAAGCTGTTCAGAAATGGATTCGCTGCTGACGTAATCATCCGTAAGGAGCTTTACAATAGGGTTAAGCCGCCGTTTGAGATCGAGGATGGGGTCTGCCATGGGCTTGTCGTCCTCTTCAGTTCCGCTGCCGCTTGAGCTTCCTCCCGAGCTTCCGCCAGATGTTGTCGACTGTCGCTGGGTACTTGTCGAAGTGGTTGCAGCAATGTATGCGTCGGGGTTGAGGAATCTGTTGATCCGGTCAGGGTCCTGGTTTACGAGAGGAGAAGCCGCATTCGGCAAATTGATTACATGCGTCAGCTGATCCGTGCTCGTTCCGACATTGTTCCTGACCTTAATGAGCAGGTTAATGGCCATGCCCTTGTACTGGTTGAAGGCCCTCATATAGCTCGGAAGCGATCCCGGGATGAATCTGAGCGTCTCTCCGTCCGGAGAAGGCAGGTCATACAGCGTCCCGAGATTCGTGATTATGTTGTTTCCGAATAAGCTGAAATTCTTTCCTGTCAGAGTTATGGGGTCATTCATGTATATGGAGCTGGTCGGGTACACTTTCGAAAGTGTTGGAACCGGATTTGTCAGCGTAGCGCCTACAATGGTCCTGTCGATCGTGAGGACATTCGTGCCTGATGTGACCATGCCATATGCGCTTGAGACGGCGAGGTGGTAATAGCCGTTTGGAAGCACTGGCGGAACAGTAAGCTGGATCTCATTTCGGTTTGCATTTGCCTTTAGGCCGGTGACGGGGAATTGTCCAAAATACACCGTATTCGAAGTCGGATGGAATCCTCGGCCATAGATGCTTATAGTCTGTCCCGGAACGGCTTTGTACACGGAGAACCCTACTATGCCAGTCTCGCTTGATCCCACGGTTGCGAGCTGGGCGGGCGTCAGGGTGAAGATCTTGTCGCCATTGTCAGTGACGATCGAGTACAGGAGGGACGGATCGATGGTGTTGTATGTCTGATTCGGGAACTGGTAGATCGGGTCATTGACGTTCTGTGCCGTCCCTGTCTGTTGGTTTCCTGGGGTTCCTGAAGGCGTGCCTCCTGCCGCAGAAATGAGCGCATTGAGCTTGGTTCTTGTGAACGAGCCCACATTGCCCGTAGGCTGTGTCAGGCCTGCAGGAGCCAGCACTTCGGCCGAATAGAGGGTCTGGAAGCGCATCACGGCATCCCTGGTCTTCTGTCCAAAGTACGATGTCAGGTTTGAGTTCGACCCTGCTCCTGTTGCTGCTACCTGCGTCTGCGGGTGAGAGTTCAGGATCGTCTGGAGGTACTTCACGTCCGGGTCAACCGTCCTTCCGAATGTCAGATTCTGATTGAATCTGAAGCTTGTCGGAACGGTTTGTGCGATGAGCACTGCAGGTGATATCAGGGCGACTGCAAGCGTCGCAGCCAGTAATTTTGATGCGTAATTCATAGAAAAAAGTATAGCATATGAGGCCATACTTTTTTCTGACTATCTTCATATTTTCAGCCGCAGATGCAGCCTTTCTCTTACCGGCGTGTCGTCGTCGCTGCGGTCGCAGTGGCCTTCTCAGTTTCAAGCCGTTCTGCCGCTGCCTTCGCTCGGTCTTCGTCTATCTTTTTGATCTCTGGAATCATCTCTCTGACTTCTTCAATCGTCTTGAATCCTACGAATGCCTCGTCGTTGTATACGAGAGCCGGAAGCTCGGTCGGCTTGATGCCGTAGATCGACTTGAGCGTCTCAAGGGCACTGAGCTCGAGGTTCGTATCGAATGAGTAGATCCGCAGTTCCGGATATTGCTGTCGGAGATATGTGAGGACATATGACATCTTTTCGCATTCAGAACAGTCGCTTTTGTTTCCGTAGAAATACAGAATCGAGATGGGTTTCGTGCCCGTGCACTTCTGGCCAAGCTGCTGCATGAGGATCGAGTCCTTGATCTGGAGGAGCGAGTAGTACTTCTTTACATATGTGAGCTCCTCGAGGTTGTTGGCGCTATTGTTCGACTCAAGGTACGAGAGCTTCGTCGCAAGGGAATTGAGTTCCTGCGAAAGGATCGAATCGCTCAGGTTCCTGCATGATGTTTCCTTGAGAAGGCTGAACTGCGTCTCTGAAGAGAGGAGGTCGAGTGAAATCTGATCCTGGACCGACTTCACGTCGGCGATCCTCCTGCTGTCGAGCATGCTGTTCACATAGAGCATCGATCCGAAGATGATAGCCGTGATCAGGAAGGTCAGTAGGTACTTGCTCTTGTCCAATGTTTTTCTAGTGTTCATGTTTTTGTATTTATTAAATGCGATTCGATTCTTCTGATAATTACCTCCAGGCAGCATCCCTGTTCCTGATCGTATTATATACGGATGTGATCAGCCAGAGTGGGGAAATCAGGCTGTACAGGAGGAGGAAATAGACGATGTCCAGTATTCCGCTTTCCTTGATTCCCGCTATCCGCTTTCCGTACCAGATGGCGAAGACGATAGTGCCGACTGCCAGCACGCCCAGGAAGAGCGATGACTGGATATTGTAGAGTACCCATTCGCTGGTAAATGACGGGAAACCTGCTGTCCAGTCGAATCCTACCACCCGAGCCTTTTCTATAGAGCTGGCTGCATTCTTTACAAAGCCGTACGCGTTCATGGCAAGGAAGATGAGTGATCCGATAATGCTGTACATGGCAAGGGGAAGCACAAGAAGGCCCAGGTTTCCGTACTTCGGATTAAGGATCATCTTTCGGTAGTCGATCGTATTCTGGATGAATCCTCCAGTCCATCGAACACGCTGCTTATACAGCTTATAGAGCGTTCGGGGGGCAACTGTATGCACGAGCGCCTTATGGGCATTCTTGATCTTGTAGTTATGATCTTGAAGTCGGAGTGCCATTTCAAGGTCCTCTGTATTGTGGGCATGCCGGTACGGTCCAACCTTGGCGAAGACTTCCTTTTTGAAAATAGAGAATGGTCCTGGCGTCACGTACTGCGCATCAAGCATTCCGAGAACTTTCCGGGTGAAGATTCCGAGGTGATATTCGGCGTTCTGGATCATGCCGAGCACGGAGTCCGAGTTCTTGATCTTGAGGGACGGAGTGACGGCCATGACGCCCTCTTCCTCGAAGTAGGGAAGAATATGGTTGAGGGCGTCGGGGTCGACGAATGAGTCGGCGTCAAGGCATCCAACGTACTCGCTTGTCGAATGCTCGATCGCATAGTTGAGGGCCGTGTACTTTCCGCCGTTCTCCTTCCGGTGAAGAAGGACTCGGGAGTTGTCCTTGAACTGCTGGACGATCTCCCATGTATTGTCCTTCGAACCGTCGTCAACGACCATGACTGAGAGCTTGTCCTGGGGGTAGTTCATGGCAAGAAGTGAAAGGACGGTTTTCGCAACGGTCTTCTCCTCATTGAAGATGGGGACAATGATGGTGACCGTCGGGTAGTCTTTGAGGGTCCGTTCTTCCTCAATGTCCATTTCTGACCGGTTCTCCAGAAGGGTCAAGATTAAAAAGACCTGGAAGTAGAGGACCAGGAACATGAAGGTATAGAGGAATCCCGTTAGAAATATATCCATGGATTGTGATGTTGGGCGTGGCACGGGCGGTAGGCCCTGGGCGAGCCCTGGAGAAAGGGTTGCCCCTTGGCCTGGCTGCTGTTCTATAGAATATACAATATTTTGGGTTTTTTTCAAGCATTTCGCCTCTTAAATTCATATGGCTTTCTGCTATACTGTCCCCATGAATACTTCCGAAACAGGCCAGCCGAAAGGGCATTTGCACCCTATTTCCCAGGTGATAAACGAGATAAACCGCATCTTCTCAGAGATGGGTTTCGAGGTTGCTGAGGGTCCTGAGATCGAAACCGAGTTCTATAACTTCGACGCGCTCGGTACGGCCAAGAATCATCCGTCTCGGGACATGCAGGACACCTTCTGGCTTAAGGCGGCCGGTGCCAATGGCGAGAAGCTCCTTCCTCGAACTCACACTTCGGGCGTGCAGGTCCGGTTCTCAGAAACTCATAAGCCTCCGTTCAGGATAATTGCCCCTGGAAAGGTATTTCGAAATGAGGCAACGGACGCTACTCATGAAGCCGACTTCTATCAGGTCGAAGGAATGGTCGTCGCGGAAAAAGTATCGATGGCCGACCTTAAGGGGACGCTTCAGCGTTTCGCTCGGGAGTTCTTCGGTGCAGATACTGAAATCCGTTTCCGACCGAGCTATTTCCCATTCGTCGAGCCGGGCATCGAAGTCGATGTGAAGTTCAAAGGAAAGTGGCTTGAGGTTCTCGGCGCCGGCCTCACTCATCCGAACGTATTGAAGGCCGGCGGCCTCGATCCGGAAGTATGGCAAGGCTTCGCATTCGGAATGGGCCTCGACCGTCTCGTCATGCTCAAGTACGGCATTACCGATATCAGAAACCTTTACTCAGGAGACCTTAGATTCGTAAACCAATTTTAAATCATGCTCGTATCCTATAACTGGCTTCAGAAATATTTCAAAGAACCGCTTCCTGAACCGGAAGCCCTTGCTGACATCATCACGATGGGCGTTTTCGAAGTTGAATCAGTCGAGAAGAAGAATGCTATTGTCGAAGGTAAAAATGAAGATACGGTCATTGACGTAAAGGTTCTTCCTGACCGAAATCCATACTGCTTGTCGCATCGCTACGTTGCACAAGAGATCGCGGCTCTTCTTGATACTGAAATCGATCTTCCTGATATCGAGCATGTTCCTGTTCAGGAAACCGGACGCATTCTCGACGTACAGGTCGGCCCTGATGTTCAGGCGAAGAATCTGTGCAAGCGATACGTTGGACGGGTTATTGAAGGTGTAACGGTTACTGATTCTCCACTCTGGCTCAAGTCTCAGCTTGAAGTTCTTGGCCAGCGGTCCATCAATTCGGTAGTAGACCTTACAAACTATGTGATGCTGGAAACAGGGCAGCCGCTCCATGCATTCGATGCCGATTTGGTTGAGGGTGCAGTCACGGTCAGATTCGCTGCGGAAGGGGAGAAGATCGTCATTCTTGATGGAACAGAGGTGAGCCTTACGGCTCAGGATATGGTCATTGCGGACGGTCTCGGCCCTCTTGCCATTGCAGGAGTCAAAGGCGGAAAGAGGGCCGAGGTTACAAAAGCCACTACGAACATCATCCTTGAGGCTGCATGCTTCGACGGCTCATCGGTCCGAAAGACATCGCAGCGAACGGGTATCCGAAACGATTCGTCAAAGCGATTCGAAAACTCCATTACTTCAGAGCGAGCAGGACTCGGCATGGCTTCGGTTACGTCTCAGATATTCCAGCTCAATCCGAACGCAGTAGTCGGTGCCGCAGTCGATGTGCACCTTGTGCCTGATACTGATACCATTCTTCATGCGAGCATTTCAAGAATAAATCAGCGACTCGGTCTCGATATTCCGAAAGATGCTATTTCTCATATCCTTACGCGATGCGGTCTCACTGTTTCGTACCATGAGGAAGACGAAGATGCGCTTCTTCTCTCTGTGCCTCCATATCGGTCTGATATCAGGATTCTCGAAGATGTCGCTGACGAAGTCGGACGAATCTACGGCTACAATAAAGTTATTGGCGTCGAGCTTGCGGCGGGCGAGGGAAGGAGTATCAATGCCAATTTTTACAATCACAATCTGATCAGGAAGACGCTTCAGGAAAAAGGCTTCTCCGAAATCTGCACGTATACGCTCATGGATGTCGGAAGCGTTGCCATCCTGAATCCGCTCACTATCGAGAAAGGATTCATGCGAGAAGGGCTTTCGGATACGATGGCAAAAAAGCTTCTTACCAATCTGAAGAATGCGGACTTGCTCGGCCTTAAGGAAATCAAGCTCTTCGAAATTGGAAAGATTTTCAGCATGGCTGATGGTTTACCGGCTTCAGGCAATGACGCTTCCGCCGCACAGGCACCGATCAATGAGCGATATTCGCTTGCGGTTGGAATCGCCCGATCAAAGAATCCTAAGGGCAATGATGCTGAGGCGGAGATAAAGTCGGTTGTCTCATCTGTGCTTCAGACGCTCGGTGTTGCTCCAGAAGAGGCGGCACGCGCATCAGCATCTGCACGAGTCCGAACAGCTGAAGGCGATGCCCAGACTCCATGCGCCGGCATCGTCGCCGAGATCGATCTCGATGACATCATCAAGGCTCTTCCAGAGCCTAAGTCTGACATCGAGATGCCCGCACTCTCGGATGCCTCATTCAAGATTATTTCAACGTATCCTTTCTCCGCGCGAGATGTTGCCGTGTTTGTGCCCGGGGAAGAAGGCTCCGCGACAGATGTCATAAACGTAATCGTAAATGCGCTGAATGAGGACCAGAGAAAACTTCTTGCGAATGCGACGCTTTTTGATACGTTCACAAAGAGAAAAGAGGATGAGCCTGTAAAAACTTCATATGCATACCGACTCGTATTTCAGTCTGACTCTCGGACCCTTACTGAGGATGAGGTGGTCGCGGCCATGAAGGCCATTACAGACGCTCTTGCTGCACAAGTCGGTTGGGAAGTGAGGTAAATTTCACAATCTCGATTTCGAAATTGAGGATTAATGAGGTAATATAAAGGTATGTTGTTCTCGGAGGACGAGGTATTTTTTATGCACCCAAAAAAGCGCAAGCCGAATCTGGCCAAAAGGATCGCATCTGCGGTCTTGATTGTTGCACTGGCTCTGCCTGCATTGTTTGTAAGCCCTCAGGATGCGAAGGCTGCCGTGCTTGAAGGGTCGGCAAATGCCGCATATACGCTTGCGATGGGCCGGGATAAGGGCTTTGACGGTGTCGTTTCCAAGGTGATCTCGCTGTCAGATGGCAGTTTCATCGCAGGGGGATCTTTTGCTGCATACAATGGCCAGACCGCTCGGAGGCTTGCGAAAATATCCGCTTCCGGCACGCTTGATACTGATTTCAATATAAATTTAGGGACCGGTTTGCCAACGTCAAATAACGTATCTGACATAGCATTGCAGCCGGACGGCAAGCTGGTCATCATAGGAGGCTTCACCACATTCAATGGCGTAACGACGAACAGGATCATGAGGCTGAATGCTGATGGAACGAGGGATGCCACATTCTCGATTGGCACGGGGTTGAATGAATTTCCAAGAGAGGTGTCCGTCAGGTCCGACGGAAAGATTGTCGTTGCGGGAGATTTCACTTCATATAATGGAACGAGCATAAATAGAATAGCTCTCCTGAACGCTGACGGGTCTCTCGATATGGCATTCAGGACCGCGCTTGGAACTGGTCCGAACGCGCTGCTTACTGCTGCGCATGTGCAGCCTGACCGAAAGATCGTAATAAGCGGAAATTTCACGTCAGTCGCCAGCACCTCTGTCAATAGAATTGCCCGGCTTAACGAGGACGGAAGCATCGACTCGGCATTCGTCGCCAATGTCGGTGCCGGAATTCCCTCGAATGCCGGTGCCGTGATCACCCTCTCTGACGGTCGGATCTTGTTGGGAGGAAGCTTCACGACATTCAATGGGTCCAGTACCGCGAGAGCTGTCAGGCTGAATTCGGACGGCACGATAAATGCGCTCTTCGCTTCCGGCTTCAACGGTTCGGTGTATGACTTCTTGGAGCTTTCAAACGGGCAGGTGATGGCAGCCGGAGTATTCTCCACTTATAGGGGTGTAACAAGAAGGGCGCTTGTGCTCATGAACGAAGACCTCACTGCCGATACTGCTTTTTCTGCAAATATCGGGAGCGGGTTTGTCGGTTCTGATTCTGTGAGCAGCGTGATTCGCCTGACGGACGGATCATTGGTATTCGCGGGAGGATTCAGCGAGGTATCTGCTCGGCAAATGGGAAACATTCTCAAGACTGATTCGGCCGGAGTAGTAGACAGGGATTTCGACCCGAACTTCGGATTCGGATTCAATGACCATGTCAGGTCCGCAATCCAGAGGCCGGATGGAAAAATCATATACATGGGAGCCTTTACTCGATTCTCAGACGAATCCACGAGGCTGAACTCTGCCGTAGAGATGCTCGCACAGTTCGATTCTGCAAATGTACTCGATACGTCATTCGATACGAATATCGGCACGGGGTTCGAAGGGTCATCGCCTCTCGGGGGTGCATTGCAGCCGGACGGCAAGCTGGTCATCATGGGAGGCTTCACCACATTCAATGGCGTAACGACGAACAGGATCATTCGCCTCAATGAAGACGGAACAAGGGACGGATCGTTCATCATCGGAACGGGCTTCAACGGCTCGGTTTCCGCCGTCGCTCTTCAGCCTGACGGAAAAATTATTGCGGGCGGAAATTTCACCACATACCAGGGATCGAGCACTGCCCGTATCGCTCGGTTGAACAGCGATGGCAGCATAGACCAGACATTCAGGCAGAATGTCGGAACCGGCGCACCCGGAACGGTCAGCGCAATAGCCGTCCAGTCCGACGGAAAGATCGTGCTTGCCGGAACGTTCACCACTTTCAACGGAGTTACTGTGAATAGGGTTGTCAGGCTTGAGTCTGACGGAACCGTCGATGCGACGTTTACCTCGAATGCCGGAACCGCTTTCAGCTCTGGCGGAGTGGCTGCTCTTGCCCTTCAGTCTGACGGAAAGATCCTTGCTGTCGGTAGTTTCACCTCATACAAAGGTACCTCGGTAGGAGGGGTGGTTCGGATAAACTCAGACGGAACTTCTGATGCGGACTTCAATCAGAACGTCGGTTCTGGCGCAACGGGCAGCGGTTCTGCAAGTACCGTGCTCGTTCAGCGTGACGGGAAAGTGGTCGTTGGCGGAGATTTCACGGTTTACAAGTCCGTGATCAGGAATAGGGTGGTGCGGTTGGAAGCAAATGGAACCGTAGATTCCACATTTTCGACAAATAACGGCAGCGGTTTTAACTATGCTGCGTACTCGCTCACTCTCCTGAACGATAACAATATATTGGCTGGAGGGAATTTCACGAGATCGGCAGGTACGTATGCGAACCGCGCATCTCTTCTGTTGGGCCCCGAAATGCCACCGCCGGATGTCCCTCCGCCAACCGACCTGGATGTTTCTTCTGATACGGGAAGGTCGAGCGTGGACAATATAACTTCTGATACCACCCCGACATTCTCTGGAACGGCATCCACCTCGGCGTCTGTTTATTTGTACGGCGTCGCCACTACGACTGGACTGATCGGCACTGCCACTGCCGATGGTTCTGGAAATTACTCGGTGACATCCTCTCCTCTGGCCGATGGGACATATTCCATGGTTGTCGTGCAGGAACTATATGGCGTGCGTTCCGCAACATCTTCGCCGATCAATGTAACCATTGACGCCACGGCCCCGTCGCTCTTCTCGCTGACTCCGTCAAATGGAGCGACGGGAGTGTCCGTATCTTCGTCCTTGCGAATCCGGTTGGATGAGAGCATCGCAACGACGTCTGGAACGGCCCGTCTGTACAGGGCTTCTGACGATTTCCTCGTCCAGTCAGCGTCCACTGCATCAAGCAGCGTATCCATTCAAAGCGGGCACAGTCTCGTATTCCAGCCTTCGCAGAATCTTTCGTATAACACTTCGTACTACGTGCTCATGGATGCCGGAGTCATCGGAGACATTGCCGGAAATCAGTACTCAGGACTGGCCGCCTCATCATCGTGGGCGTTTACAACATCTGCTACGCCGACGCCTGCCACTCCAGGTTTGCCTGACCTGTCTGTGTCATCGGATACGGGAACATCAAGCACTGACAATATAACTTCTGATGCCACCCCGACATTCACAGGCTCTGTCTCTGCAAATGCACTCGTATACTTCTATCACGATACGAGCGTCCTGCTTGGCACGACTACCGCAAATGGATCAGGAAGCTATGCATTCACCGCAGGAGGTCTTGCTGACGGAACCTACGGTATAACCGCAGTGCAGGAGGTGCTTGGCATGAAGTCTGCGACTTCCTCGAGCCTTTCCGTGACTATCGATACGGCGGCACCTGTGCTCGCCTTTGCTTCTCCTGTCGACGGCTCCACTTCCAATTCATGGAATCCATCAGTGAATTGGGGAGGATCGAACTCCTGTGCGTACTCAATCGACGGGTCTGCTTTCATGCATTCGGCATGCGGTCAAAACGGATCGGACATTCCGTCTCCTGGAATCGGAAATCACGTGCTCGTAAGCAGGGGGACGGACACTGCCGGCAACAACGGATATGCGACATCGAGCTTTGCCCTTGCCGGCACTCCTCCCGCGATCTCCCAGGTCGCATCGACGACGGCTGTCACGACTGCGACAGTTTCCTGGACAACCGACATCCCTGCGACTTCGATTGTCCAGTATGGACTGACGACTGCATACGGGTCGACGACGAGTCTCGGCATCTCTACTTCCACCTCGCATTCAGTGGGCTTATCAGGATTGAGCCCTCTGACGCTCTATCATTTCCGAGTTCTTTCGGCTGATGAGTACGGACAGACATCGACTTCCTCAGGCTTCACGTTTAGGACGGCCTCTATCGCCGTTCCTTCAACTCCGGACAGGCCGGATCTCGATACTGCTTCTGATACGGGCGTATCGAATACCGATAATGTAACGTCCGTAGTGACTCCGACATTCAACGGAACGTCGACTCCCGGAGCCCTCATTTACTTGTACGAGGCGATCGGAGGAACTTTGCTTGGCACGACTACGTCTGACGGATCAGGGATATATTCGATTGTGTCCGCTCCGATGTCGAATGGCGTCAAGGGGATCGCCATTGTTCAGGAGTTGCTTGGGGTAAGGTCAGCTACCTCGACCAGGCTTTCGGTGACCATTGATGCCGATATTCCAGCGCCATCAGTGAGCTCTCCCGCTGACGGATCAACCGTCAGCGCATGGAATCCTTCAATAGATTGGGGCGATGCAACAATCTGCGAATACTCTTTCGCGAGCTCGTCTTTCATGGCCGTGGACTGTTCGCTAAACGGGGCAGATATTCCGGATCCGGGAGAAGGGAGTCATTCATTCATCGTCAAGGCGACTGATCAGGCCGGAAACGAATTTCAGATTTACTTCATAGTGACGCTTCAGTTGCCGCCGATTGCAATACATGCGATTGCCTCAAGTACCGCGACGACGTCGGCGCTCATTACGTGGTCGACAAACAACCTCTCCACTTCGGTCGTGCATTACGGAACGTCCTCCTCGTACGGGTCAACGACAAGTCTGGGCGCTACGGCTAGGAATTCACATTCTGTCGGTATTGGAGGATTGTTGCCGTCGACGCTATATTATTTCCAAATCCAATCAACCGATCAGCACGGTCATTCAACGAGCACTGTCGGGCTTTCATTTATTACCAAGGACATCGCTTCTTCGTCGGGTCCTGGTCCGGAACCTGACCCAGGATCAGACTCCGGTCTTAGTTCGACAAGGCCTTCTGGCATGCAGGATGGCGTCGGATACAATTTAGGATTCAGGTCGTATCCGACGCTGACTCCGGAAGAAATTCAGCGAATATTCGGCCTATATCTCTCTGCACAGGCGACATCAGCGATACCTGTGTCTGCCGCTCCGGCTGCCGCAGGCACTTCGTCGTCTGCTCCGTTGATTTACGAGTTTAAAAGGGATTTGCGCGTTGGCCTTACGGGCAATGATGTAAAGGCTCTTCAGGTATTCCTTAACTCAAACGGATATTCCGTGTCTGCAAGCGGAGTGGGTTCAGCCGGAAATGAGACTTCATACTTCGGCCAGGCGACAAGAGCGGCACTTGCTCGGCTGCAGTCATCAAATGGCATACGGCCTGCAGTCGGCTACTTCGGCCAGGTTACGCGTGCATTCGTCAACGGGCTCATGGGTATCGGCCGTTAGCTATTATCTGAACTCAAGCCAGCTTCTTGTTCCTGAAGCTGATATGTTCTCGATATTTTTCAATAGCCGAGCCCTGTTCGCTTCGGTTGGAATGCTCACTCTTGAGCCGATGCTTGAGAAGGGAATGACGGAATATCTGGGTGCAGCATAGGCACCTTTTTCCTTTTTGAACTCAATCGAGAGGGCGATGCCATGCGTAGTATCGAATGAGAAATACTGATCGAATATGAAATTTCCAAGAGAATAGAATATTGGAACGGCCCGGCCATTCGTTGTTTGCTCTTCTGCCATCTGTCCGTTGGCGTCGGCGTTCATCGCTGCGTATTGTTCAATCCGCTGCACTGTATGTGCATGTCCGCCGATGACTGCATCTGCGCCTGCATCGGCCCATGCCTGTGCGAGGGATCGCTGCTTAGCTGTCGGTTGCGCTTTGTATTCGAGACCCCAGTGAGGATAGACCACGAGGTACTGGACGCTTGGGCGAAGCGCGCGGATTTCTTCGATAATTCTCTGATCGTTTGCAAAGCCGAACTCATTCCATCCTACCAGTCCGATGCAGAAATCCGCGCGCGGACATGTAGTGGTCGAGACCATGACGCTGTTCATGTAGCTGCCGAAGAACTGAACGCCTGCCGCTGATAGATTTGCCCGTGTCTGATTGAGCCCGTCCTGTCCGAAGTCGAGAGCGTGATTGTTTGCAAGGCTTACGACATCGATGCCGGCGTCTTTGAGCGCGGGACCCGTCTTGTCGCTGAATGTGAACTGAAAGCCCGGAATCGCCTTATTGTTCGGAAGGACAAGCTTGGAAGGGTATCGAGTGATTGACCCCTCAAGGTTTCCGATGACAGTGTCGTGCTGGCTGAATGTGGTGGTCGCTGGCCCGAACACATAGTCGAAGCCTCTGGTATTAATGACAGACCGGACTCCTCGGTCAAGCATGATATCTCCGACAAATAAGACCTTCACCGTATTTTCATCTGTGCCGGTGTATCCTGAGGGCGCAGTTGATGAGCCGGTAGCATTTCCGGCCGGCTTATTCGCAACGGCCGACCGGGCGCTAGCAGCCTGTTCAGCGGGCATAAGCAGGGAGGGAAGATGGCTGTGCAGGCCATAGGACAAAAGGCCGGCAAGGGCCAGCAGGCCTAGAGCTTGCGCGGTATGGTATAATGCACGGGTATTAGCAGGATTGTTTAACTTCATAAAACTATGTCTCCAGTATACATTTTATTGATAATAGCGGCGGTTCTCGTCCTCTGGGTTGTATTCAGTTATAACTCTTTCGTCCGATTAGTAAATAGGACGAAAGAGGCATGGGCGGACATCGAGGTCCAGCTCAAGAGGCGATACGATCTCATTCCGAACCTCGTGAATACGGTAAAGGGGTATGCGTCTCATGAAAGCGGCACCTTCGAGAAGGTTACTGCAGCCCGAGTCTCTGCCATGTCCGCAAACACTCCTGCGGAACACTCTAAGGCTGAAGGGGAGCTTACCGGAGCCCTTAAGTCGCTTTTTGCGGTATCCGAGGCATATCCTGACCTCAAGGCCAATGTGAACTTCCTCGAACTCCAGCGAGAGCTATCTGACACTGAGAATAAGATTCAGGCCGCTCGACGATTCTACAATGCGAATGTGCGAGACCTTGCGATCGCAATCGAGTCATTCCCTGGAAATGTCATCGCCTCAATCTTCAAATTCAAGAAGATGGATCTCTTTGACCTTGCCGACAATGATGTCGCGCAGCAGAACGTGGAAGTTAAGTTCTAGCGCTTGCTCAGCAAGTTGTGACATCGCTCCTGTCGGACTGCGAGCGCCGTATCTCTAATCTTTCGAAAAGTAAAACCTTCGGCTGTAAATGAGTGTGAGTCCGAGAGTGATGAGCGTGGAAATGACTGAAAGGCCGCCGAGCTTCTCGCTGATGATCTGCTGGTCTGCGACTCCTGTCGAGGACATGATCACGAGTCCGACTATCATCACGAGAATGCTGACGATGTTGTTGTAGAAGAAGAACAGGCCGATATTGATAGGCCAGACGCCGAATCTGCTGACGAAATCAGGGTAATGAATTCCGTTCTTATCTGTTCCGTTTGCCTGATCATCCTGTCTGTTTTCTTGTTGCATACACGTATTATATAATCAATTCTGAACCATATGGCAACTCTATACACCCATCAATCCAAAAATGTTACGAAGACCTGGCTTCTCATGGGAGTCTTTCTGGCTCTCATTGCAGCTGTCGGATATTTCGGAAGCTACTACTATGGCAATCCAGGAATCTTCTACATTGCAATTTTCATCAGCGTCGCGATGAATATCACGGGCTACTGGTTCTCAGACAAGATCGCCTTGAGCATGTCAGGTGCAAAGCCTGTTGATCCCGAAAAGAGTTCCGATCCTGCACGAGACAGGGAGCTTGTCCGCATGGTCGAGAATCTCTCCATTACGGCAGGGTTGCCGGTGCCGGCCATTTATATAATAGAAGACCCGGCACCGAATGCCTTTGCGACCGGCAGAAACAAGGAGCATGCGGCGGTTGCCGTGACCACCGGCCTTCTCGCACTCCTCGACAAGTCGGAGCTCGAAGGCGTCATCGCTCACGAGCTTGCCCATATCGGAAACAGGGACACTCTCATTGCCACGGTTGTTGTCATTCTCGTCGGTATCGTCAGCATCCTCTCTGACATCATGCTTCGCTCGACAATCTACGGCAATAGGAGCGATGACAATAAGGCAGGGGGCGTCCTTGCGATCATCGGCATCGTCCTGCTCATCCTTTCTCCGCTCTTTGCTACCATGCTTCAGCTTGCCATCTCGCGAAGAAGGGAATATGTGGCTGATGCCACCGGGGCGCTCCTTACGAGGTATCCGGAAGGGCTTGCGTCCGCACTTCAGAAGATCACTGGCTATGCAGAGCGCGGAGGACAACCGCTTGCCCGGGCATCAGACGCGACGGCTCATCTTTTCATCTCAAACCCGTTCGGAGCCAAAGCGTTAAACGGTCTGCATAAGCTTTTCATGACGCATCCGCCTGCTGAAAAGAGGATAGCTGCTCTTCGGGGGATGGACATCAAGTAGTTCGAGTCAGCAAAGGCTCGTCACTCTCGTTCATATTCTCCTTGGCAGGGCTTCATGTCGCTGTGATATAATTTCATGGTCATGAATATCAAACAACACGCAATAGAATTCTTTGCAACTTTCTTACTCACTCTGGCAATTTTCGCATCCTTGCTGGTCGCAGGAGGCATTACCACTCCTTTGTCCGCCGGCATCATGCTGGGCCTCCTGGCATTCATGCTCGGATCCCTCACATGCCTGCATGTGAATCCTGCAGTCACCGTCGCGCTTCTGGCATTCAAGAAGATCGCACCAAAAGATGCCGCTTTCCATATCCTTGCACAGTTTGCAGGTGCCGCTTTCGCGATGCTCCTTGTCCGGACATCGGGCTCGGTCTCAGCCTTTGTGGAGCAGCCTGTATTCGACTGGCACACGGCACTTGCTGAGTTCGTCGGAACGTTCTTCTTTGCCTTCGGAATCGCATCGGTGGTATTCAAGCCTGCACCGGCTGCTGACCAGGTTTCAGAGCCGGCAACCGACCTTACATTCCCATTCGTCATTGGCTCATCTCTTGCCATGGGCATCATGATTGCGAGCGGTCTCGGATCGACAGCGATGCTTAATCCTGCGGTGGCATTCGGTCTCGGTTCATTTACCCTTTCTTATGTACTTACGCCTATTGCAGGAGCCATCCTCGGCATGTGGCTTTACACGTATTTTGCGAAGCCTGCAAAAGCAGAAGTTCCAGTACAGAACTAGCCCATGAAGAAAACTCTCATCGTCACTGCCCATCCAAGCTCCAAAGGATTCACTCATAGGATCGCTGAGGCATACAAAAAAGGAAAGGAGTCAAAAGGCGACAGCGTCGAGATCCTGGACCTTTACAAGACCGATCTCAAGCAAGACTTCCTTCGATACGAGGAACGAGCGGATATGGGCAATCCCGATCCGGTGCGAGATGCCATGCATGAGAAAATCACCGCAGCTGACAACCTGGTCCTCATCCATCCTTTGTGGTGGATCGGAGCCCCGGCGATTCTCAAGAATTGGGTCGATGTAAATATCTCTGCGCGCTATGCATTTCATTATGAAAAAGGCCGGCCTGTAGGGCATATGAAGGGAAAGACAGCCAGCGTCTTTATTACATGCGATGGCGCATTCTGGCTCTACGGACTCATCGCATTCCCGTTCATCACCATCTGGCGGTTCGGCATCCTAGGTCTTTGCGGATTCAAGGTCCAGAACATAAAAGTGCTCTTCCAGAAGTTCAAGGCGACTGAGGCTAAGCAGGATGCATTCTTGAGAAAAGTCGAGTCGCTTGCCCGAAGAAAGTCATAGCATCCATATGCCGAATTCTCCCAAGAAAATAATCCTGTTGTTGGCGGTCCTGGTGGCCATTGCTGCACTTGTGTATTTTGCATATGTGCAGTTTGTATCGAATCAGTCTGGCCAGATTGATCAGCGTGGTACAACGGGACAAGTTCTGGACCGGGAAAGGGACGCGAATGGCGAGCTTTCTTTGGCAACGCTCCTGCCTGCTGCCGATCGAAGCGCTGCAAGTCTCAGCATTCGGTCTGGGCAAGGAGTGACTGCATTGGAAGTCGATGTCGTCAACACTGAGCAGTCACAGGCGCAAGGTCTCTCTGGAAAGGAAACCCTGGGCGGCAAAGGGATGCTCTTCGCATTCAGGCAGCCTGGCTCGTACTCTCTCTGGATGAAGGACATGCTTTTTCCGCTCGATATGATCTGGATCGACCGGTCAGGATACATCGTGCATATCGAGAAAGACGTTTCCCCTGAAAGCTATCCTAAGCCATTCTCACCCCCGGTTGAGTCACAGTTCATCATAGAGGTATCGGCGGGCTTCGCTCAGTTTTTCAACATATCAGTGGGCGACAAGGTCACCGTGAAATAATGACAGCCCTCGAGCATTCTGTGCCGTGCCTTTCTCGGATAGCTTAAAAGAGAACGGGCCGCTCCGGTTAGGAGCGGCCCGTTCATGTTTGGTTGTGCCTATAAGCCGAATTCTGTGCCCGCGTCGCGTGCCGGCCGAAACCGGACCTTCGCGGGCGATAGCAATTTATCTGGGCCTCATGTTGCCATGGGGCTCGAGCGACTCTCCATGTCTCGCATGAGCGGGACTAGGCGCGGTCTTGCACTCGGATAAGGATTTTGCCGTTTCACCACGCGCTTGCTTGTACATGTATACGCATGTTCATCTGATGTACCAGATGCGCATGCCCTTGCGGGGATGCGCGTCACTGCTCGCACCTCTTGGCTTGCGCCAGACGGGAATTACCCGCTACCTGCTTCTCATGCTTTGCATTCTCGATCGGAGATGTCCCGATGCCTTGCGGCTTTGGACATGTGATCGAAAAGAGGGAATATGAGAGAGTGTTCGGACTTTCCTCCGCTTCCGTTCGTACTCCATACGGAGCCGTTTCCGGCAAGCAGTAGCTATCCGACACAACATATATATTATACCATGATTTTTATTTTATAACAAATTACTGTAGAATAGGCATATATTTCAAGGCAAAACGGGAATATCAACCAAACGTGAACCGAATCCTCAGCATCTTCCATAAGGAAATCGCAGGCATCCATCAGGCTGCCATACTTCTCGGCGCCTTCACGCTTATGTCCCAGATTCTCGCCCTTGTTCGAGACCGAATGCTTGCTCGCTTTTTCGGGGCAGACCAGGCGCTCGATTTGTATTATACGGCCTTCCGTATTCCGGACCTCATGTATGCCTCAATCGCATCGCTTGTATCAGTATCGGTGCTGATTCCTTTCTTGAGCCATATCATCGACTCGAAGAAAGGCGAGGCAAAGGCACTCCTTAGCTCCATTTTCACGGTCTTCGTCGCGACCATGGTCCTGGTCTCTGCGGGCGTATTCGTCGCGATGCCCTGGATCGTCAAAGTCTTCTTCAGCGGACTGGGCGATGCGGCAGCACTCAGCGAGCTGACGGTTCTTGCGCGGATATTGCTCCTGCAGCCGATCTGCCTCGGCATTTCGAACTTGCTCGGAGCGGTCACGCAGATTGGCAAGAGATTCTTCATCTATGCCCTCAGTCCGATCTTCTACAACCTTTCCATCATCTTTGGTCTTGTCGCGCTGTATCCGTCATTTGGCATCAGGGGCGTCATGTACGGCGTAGTGATCGGCGGACTCCTTCATTTCCTGATCCAGGTTCCGTATATTGCAAAGGAAGGCCTTCTCCCTGGGCTTACGCTTGCTGTAGACTTCAAGAAAGTATTCGAGGTCATCAAGGTCTCTATCCCGCGAACCATCGCGCTTTCGGCTAACATGCTCGAGCTTATCGCCATTACGGCATTCGCATCATGGCTCACGGTCGGCTCCGTTTCCATATTCAATCTCGCATTGAACCTTCAGTCCGTCCCGTTCGCCATCATCGGCGTCAGCTATGCTCTTGCTGCATTTCCAACGCTCTCAGCATGCTTCGCGAGAGGGGAAAAGGAACAGTTCATGACGCATATCGCAACAGCCGCACGGCATATCATTTTCTGGTCAATCCCGATCACTGCGCTGTTCATTGTCCTCCGGGCGCAGATCGTGCGAACCATTCTTGGCTCGGGATACTTCAACTGGGAAGACACCCGACTTACTGCTGCCTGCTTGGCACTCTTTGTTATCTCGCTTGTTGCACAGGGACTGGAGCTTCTCTTCATCCGAAGCTACTATGCAGCAGGAAAGACTTCGAAGCCTCTGGCTATCAATATCATCTCGTCAGCTCTCACCATCTTGCTGCCGTTCTTGCTTCTTAAGGCCTTCGCTGCATTTCCTGAATTCAGGTATTTCATGGAAAGCCTCTTCAAGGTGGAAGGCATCGCGGGAAGCGAGGTGCTCATGCTGCCTCTCGGCTATACCGTCGGAACGCTATTCAACGGCTTGGCCTTCTGGATCATGTTTGAGAAGGACTTTGGAAAGCTTCCGAATCTCACGAAGACGCTCTTCTCAAGCCTCCAGGCGGCGGTGGCCGGAGGTTTCGCGGCATATATCGGCTTGAACATATTCGACTCATTCTTTGATCTCAATACGCTTTCAGGGATCTTTTCTCAGGGATTCGTATCGGGCATCATCGGTATCGCCGTTGCCGTCGGCGTATTCAAGCTCTTGGGCAATAGGGAAATAGAGGAGGTTTGGGCCGCAATGAAGCAGAAGGTCACTCGAAACAAGATGATCGTTTCTGAGCCGGACAAGATCGAGGTATAGAAAAACCGCCTAGGGATTCCGGGCGGTTTTTTATTTGAGATTTTTGCCTCGTTTCTTACTGTTTTGCAGCTTCCTTCGGCTCGCCAAGCTTGGTCTTGAACAGCTTGTTCATCGCCCTGATGGCCACGAAGACCGAAAGGCCTACGATGATGAAGTTCATCAGGCTATTGATGAAGTTTCCGTACTTGATGGCTCCATAGGCGAATGCGCTGAAGTCCGGCTTTCCGAATGCCGTCGCGATAGCTCCGAGAATCACGTCCTTCACGAGAGAGTCGACGATGGCATTGAATGCCGTACCGATGACGACACCGACTGCAAGCTCGATAGCATTTCCCTTGATGGCAAAGGTCTTGAAATCCTCGAAGAAATCCTTCACTCCGTCCTTTGCTGGTGTCAGGTTGATTGGTGTCATTGCTTTAGAGGGCTAGGCTTGATGAGTCGGCCGCTTCCGAAGTTGTAGCGCCTGACTGGCTCGTTACTTCCTCGAAGATTGCCTTGAGCGTCTCGTATCGCTGTGCTCCTCGGATAGCCGTCTTTCCATCGATGATAAGAGTGGGAGTCGACTGGATGTTCATGGCCTGTGCGTCCTTCGCATCCTGGTCTACAATTGCGTCGTACTTGCTCCTGTTTGCCGTGAAGTCAGCCTTGTACTTTGAGACATCGAGTCCGATGCTTGCTGCGTACTTGTCATAGAGGGCGATTCTCTCCGGCTGCGAGATTCCGTACTTGGTCCATTCTGCCTGCTGCTCGAAGAGCATGTCGTGCATTTCCTTGAACTTGCCCTGTTCTCCGGCTGCGAATGCGACTGCTGCCGCTTCCTTTGAGTTCGCATGGATAGGGATGATTCGGAAAGCGAAGTCTACCTGGTCGCCGTATTCTGCAAGGAACTTCTTGAGTTCCGGCTGAAGTGCTGCACATGCAGGGCATTCGAAGTCTCCGAACTCCACGATCTGGAGCTTCGGGTCAGCTCCCGTGATTCGAACTGTTTCCGGCCTGATAAGGTTTTCGGCGGTGATAGCCGTGGGTGCCGCGCTTTGCTGCGAGGCCTTTCCTGCCATTACCATTCCGAAAATGATGACCGCGACGGTGATGACGCCGATGATCGATATGATTTTTGTTTCTGAGTTCATGTGAAGATTATATCAAAAAACCGGGCCCTAGAAATGGCCCGGTTTATGAAGATTCATGGCCTGGAGCGGCCGGAAAATCCAGAGATTATGCCTGGATTCCTTTCGCCGCTTCTCGCTCGATGAACTTCTTTCGCTCAAGCATCAATACGATGATGACTGAGAATGCAGTAAAGGCCAGGAAGGGGATGGTGATGAATCCGAAGATCTCGAAATACCGAGTGGTGCATGAGACTCCTGCCTCGCATGGAGCGAGCGTATCCGGAATGATCTTGTAATAGAGAAGCACGTGGAATGCCGAGATGCACCATCCGATAAGGGCTGGCCAGAGCACGAAGTAATGCGTATTCTTGTCTCTCAGCACGATTCCTGTTGCAAGCCCTATCGCCAGAGGGAACATGGCGATTCGCTGATACCAGCAGAGGACGCAAGGCTTGAGAAGCATGACGTCGCTGAAGTACATGCTGCCGAGGAATGCCACGATTGCCTGGACTAGGGCAAGATAGAGGGCGTTTTTTCCGATAAAGTTTCTGAACGTTTGCATTGGGTTATGATGTTCGTGATAAACTAAGTTGCACGAATACAGTATATATCCGGCGGCCCTTGTTTGTGAAATATGAAGAAATCCCCGCACCCTGTTGAAAGGGGCGGGGATGGATTGTGACGACTTGCGAGGTTTTGGCCTATCGGTTGTCCTGGACCATGATTTTGATCACCCACCCGGCTTCCACTTGGAAGACGGGATAGAATTGAGTCTGGGTTGTCCCGCTGTGCGCCTCCAGACTTGGCAGGTGCGCCAAGCCTCCTTCTATCAATCTTCTTGTTGAGGTCATTGAAAGCAGTTCGTAGGCCCTGCGCTGGACCTCATTTCCACATTCGACTTTGATCTGAGCGGGCTCTTTCTGTGGATATTGGCCGATGCTACGAATCCACATGATCTCTTGTACAAAAAGCGAGTGGAAGTGGTTCCATGGAATGTTTTCTGCCGTAAATCCGGCATTGGTAATGGCCCGTGTAACTGGGCCGTGGTCTTGAACTAAGTCTTCTGGTTTATCTGACATGCAATGGATTCAGTGCTGTGTTGGTTGAATGTGCTGGTCTGATCGTGTTCTTGCTGAGAATCAGCGAGTCGAAATCAGGAAATAATTATAACATATTTAAACGTATATGTAAATATAACTGGAACTACCGCTCTTCTCGGTACTTTTTATTTTTAGTGAACTTGGCAATTGTCCTCTCTTTTCTAGTCTGAGCGTTTCCTTCAAATATTTGGGACCTGAGCGCTTCAAGTTCGCTTGTTATTTTTGAGAATGCGTCATTTTCTTCGTTGGCGACGAGCTCAGGATTTGCATAAGCCGGGTCAAATGAGAGCGATGTCGTGACGCTGCGGCCGACTCCTTTTTCAATGGAGTCGGTGTCGGCCGCTGACTTTACCTTCGTAGCAATGAATCCGTAAGGGGTGCTGAGCTCGTCCAAAAGTCCTGCAATGAGCTTCGCGGTCTTGATGCTGTGAGGGGTGTTCTCAACGCAGATGTAAGCCATGTCGAAGCCACTCGGAATTCCTGTGCCCACGCTATCTGAACTTGCTTTTTCATCAACTACTACGAACTCATTTTCTTCAAGCTCTACGAGTGGCAGATATACTTTCATGGATGTTGCAAGCTGATGGCTGCAGCCGCCGCCTTGGACAAGCTGTTCGGGATGCGGGCCCATTGCCATAAGCTTCAGATTCGGTTTTATTTCTTGCGAATACTTTTCGCTGAATGGATCGGTGTTTCCGAATGGCTTGAAAGTTGGAATCGAGTATGAATCTTTTGTAAAAAGATCATCGTAAAAATCTCCGGGAAGGATTGCCGATTGCTCATAGATATCTGGACGAGCATTAAGCCCAAGGTATTGAAAATCGGGATGGCTTTCTCCGGAAATGCCAAAATTGAACATCATGTCCATATTATGGTCGAGATCCAGTGCCATGACCTTGTTTCCTTGGTCGTGCAGAAAACGCGTAAACCTATGGCTTGCTGTGGACTTTCCTGAACCTCCTTTTCCCAGAAATCCGATGATCATTTTTGTTTGGGATTATTTATAAAAATTCTTGTATATAAAAACCCTGCACTGCCGGTTGGCAGGGCAGGGGAAGGCATTTCATCCTTCAGTTAACGGCACGTATGGACGCGCTGCTGGTGCTGCTGCAATTAGCAGCCTGGGCAGCTCGAGTCGCCGCAGCTGCATGGTGCCATGCTGCCGCCGTCGAGGCGCGGGCCGTGACGGAGCAGGCGGGGCAGCTTGGACAGGGCGGCTTTGAGCGTAGCTGGAAGCACAGAGCGGTTTGCTGTCGGGGGTGGAGTCGGCTGAGTTTTCATGGGTGCTGAGTTTCGATTTGTACAATGCCATTCATTTCGCAAGTCAGGGTGACCCGGAGATTCATGGGTGCATTCAAGATAGCATATGATAATTTCAAATGCAACTATATTGCAATGGAGACATTGGACGGGCATTGTGATAGGCTTATTGCATATGGTAAAGGCATTAGACAAAACCGGGATAAGGCCAGAACATGAGCAGATTCTGGTCAAGGCTGGATACAAGCTTACGAAGCCGAGGAGGCTTATATTGAATGCGCTTTATGAAAGCGAAGGCCTCGCTTCGGCTGATGATATTTGGGAAGCTCTCAAACGAGACGCCGTTGACCGAGTTACGGCATACCGAACGCTTGGCCTATTTGAGCAGCTTGGCATAGTGAGACATGCGATGTCTCGAAGCGGAATCAAAGTATACGAAGTGGCTCATCATCATGAGCACGCTGATCACTGCCACCATGCCGTATGCGAAGGCTGCGGTGTTACTGAACATATTGATGATCCTGAAATCGAAAAGGCTTTGGAACTGCTCGCGCGAAAACTTAAAAAGGTCAAATTCGTCAAAGACCATACCCTTGAATTCTTCGGCGAATGCACGTCATGTCATCCGAAGCGCTCAGTTAAAGTCGCGAATCGGGCTAAGGTTGCTAAGAAGCCGATAGTTAAGAAGAAGTAAAATCTGCATGAAGAGAATTCTTGTAACAGCCTTTATAGCGCTCGCTTCATTTGCCATTCAGGCGAAGCCTGTTTCTGCCGCAGAATTGATGCTCGATACACATGAGCTCGTAAAGTCACGAGTTGAAGAAGTATTGTCTCGCGAGGAAAAGGTCATTCCTGGAACTGAAATCGATGCCGTTCACCAGACGCTTCGCGTAAAAGTTCTCGAGGGTGCCAGCGAAGGCAAGACATTCGATGTTGAAAATGACCGATTCGATTTGCAGCCAGGCGATACGTTCTATCTTCAGATTACATCCTATCCTGACGGCCAAACGACATATGCTGTGGCAGAGCCCTATAGAATGACGCCCATCTTTATCTTCGCTGCACTCTTTATCGTCCTGGTACTGGTATTTGGCGGCATGCAGGGTATCCGCGGACTCCTGAGCCTGTTTGGAAGCCTTTTCGTACTCTTTTATATATTCCTTCCTGAGCTCCTCGCTGGACGCTCTCCCATACTTCTCAGCCTTGCTGTCTCGTCGCTCATCATTATCCTGGGCTCATACATTACTCACGGATTCAACAAAACTACTACGTCGGCCGTGCTGGGAATGCTTGCAACCGTTCTCTTCACGGGATTCTTGGCCGTATACGCAGTAAATGTCACAAAGCTTACGGGTTTCTTCTCAGAAGACGTCGTCTATCTGCATTTCAATACTGATGGAAAGATAAATATGCAGGGACTTCTTTTGGGTGGAATTCTCATTGGTCTTCTCGGTGTGCTCTATGATGCTGCAATCAGTCAGGCTGTGGCGATCGAAGAGCTTGCCGTTCATGCTCCGCATCTTTCTAGGAGAAAGCTCTTCGAGCGCGCGATGCGAATCGGCCGGGAGCATATCGGCGCTCTCATTGATACGCTGGCGCTTGCATATGTGGGCGCCTCGCTACCGCTCCTGTTGCTGTTCTATTCTTCTGCATCGACTTCGCTCATGAGCATTCTGAATCGAGAAGACTTTGCCACTGAAATCATGCGAACAATCATCGGAAGCATCGGACTCATTCTGGCCGTCCCGATAACTTCGTTTGTCGCTGTGCTCATGCTTAAGAAGAAGGATGGTGCCGGAACAAGCGGTCCGCATTCGCATGGAGCTCATAGGCATGATACGAACGACGATGCCGACTGCGACGATCCGATCGGCCATTCTCACGGCCATGTTTGCGGACATATCAGGAAAGAGCTTGGGAAATAGAAAAAAGCTGAGGCCTCTCAAGCGCACCCTCTTTCTTTACAAGAATCGTGAGCTGTTGTAGCTTATCGGCAGAAACAGGTCTCTAAAAAGGGCAGGTTTGTGTAAGTCGGCACTAGCGTTTTGATCGTCTCGTTGAGGTGGACCGGACGCTATTGCCGACTCTTTGAGCTTGGTATGGAAGTCCTGGGCAATTCCGGGCAATCAACGAACCGAACTCAAACTGAAATCAGCCTATGCCACACGAATCATTGAAAACAGCCACCGGGGCTCCATTCACGGTCCTTGTCTCGGTAACGGACAAATCCGGCCTCTGTCTCCTGAAGCCTCTTGCCGAACGCGGTGCTCGCTTCGTTTCAACCGGCGGCACTGCCAGGGCGCTGCGTGAGACCCACGGCATCGATTGCATCGATGTCTCCGTGGTCACTGGCTTCCCGGAAATTCTGGACGGTCGAGTCAAGGTGCTTCATCCGAATATATTTGGCGGCTTGCTCGCTGATCAGAGGAATCCGACACACATGCAGACGTTGAAGGAATTGGGCATCGGCTTGTTCGATGCAGTCTTTGTCAATCTGTATGACTTCGCTGGTAACCCCCGCGTTTCCGAAATTGATGTTGGCGGTCCGTCAGCTCTCCGTGCGGCAGCGAAAGCCGGTTTGACCGTCGTTACGGATGTTAGCGATTACGAAGAGGTCGTCGCTGAAATCTGCGATCGCGGCGGCTGGGTCTCGTCCGGCAAGCGTCTTCAGCTGATTGCGAAGGTATTCGACTATACTTCGAAGTATGATGCTGCGATTTGCGAATGGGTCGAAGGCCAAATCATCGAAGGTAAAGATCCTTTCGCTGAGATGGTTTCGCCTCATTGATACCAGGCAAAAGCTGTATCGTCATTACAAAAACCCAGGAACTTTGGTTCCTGGGTTTTCTTATTTATATAAACGAAAACAGGGTGGTGGTTACGGACTAGCGAGGCTCGACGGAGCGAGCTCAAGGAATTTTCCAGCAGGAAAATATCCGTGTCCGTAACTACCACCCTGTTTGAGTTTTACTTCTTGGCTGCCGCCTTTGCCTTCGCTCGATCCGTATTCGTCAAATACTTCTTTCGAAGTCGTGCTGAAGTCGGAGTGATTTCGAGATATTCGTCTTCGTTGATGAGTTCGAGTCCTCGCTCGATGGTGATTTCAAGAGGGGGAGTGAGGTATACCGTATCGTCAGTTCCAGAAGCTCGCATGTTCGTGAGCTGCTTTCCCTTTGTTGGGTTAACTTCCATTTCCTCACCCTTTGAAGTGTTTCCGACGATCATGCCGGCATATACTTCAGTTCCGTGTCCGATGTAGAGGACGCCTCGCGTCTGAAGATTTCCAAGTGCGAATGTAACGGCCTTTCCGTTCTCCATTGAGATCATTGATCCCACGTCTCGCTTCTCGATCTCTCCGGCGTAAGGTCGGAACTCAGTGAATCGTGATGACATGATTCCTTCTCCCTTCGTGTCCACTACAAACTGGCTTCGGTAGCCGAGAAGTCCTCGAGTCGGAATGTCGAAGGTCATTCGAGTCGTTCCGCCATCCTGCTTCATTGAAGTCATGATTCCTTTTCGCTTTCCAAGCTTCTCGATAATGGCCCCAGAGAATTCGTCCGGAGTGTCGATCACGAGCTCTTCATACGGCTCCTGCTTGATGCCGTCGATCTGCTTGATGATAACTTCAGGCTGGGATACCTGGATTTCGTATCCTTCTCGTCGCATCTGCTCGAGGAGGATGGCGACGTGGAGCTCGCCTCGGCCGTATACCTTCATGGTATCGCCTCCGGCAAAGTCTACCTTAAGTCCGACGTTCACTTCGAGTTCCTTTTCGAGTCGGTCTCGGATCTGTCGGCTTGTCACGAACTTTCCTTCTCGTCCTGCGAACGGAGAGTCGTTTACGAGGAAGTTGAGGGAGATAGTCGGCTCGTCGATAGAGATGGTCGGAAGGGAAGGTGTATCTGCGCTGTCAGTGATGGTGTCGCCGATGTAAATGTTTGTGAGTCCGGCGATCATTGCTACGTCGCCTGAGATGGCTTCAGCGGCATCCACTTTGCCCATACCTGCGAATGTGAAGAGCTTTACTACTCGGCCCTGCTCAACAGAACCGTCAGGCTTCTTGATGAATACGTTCTGGTTTGTCTTAATCTTTCCTTTCCAGATTCGCGCTACGGCGAGTCGTCCAAGGAAGTTATCGTATGCGAGGTTGAATGGCTGCGCTACGAGAGGTTCACTGCTCTCGTCCTTTGCGGGTGCAACCTTTTCGATAATCATCTCAAAGAGGGGGTCGAAGTCAGTGAACTCGTCCGTAAGCTCTCGCTTGGCAACTCCGTCTCGTCCGATGGCGTAGATCATAGGGAAATCGAGCTGCTCGTCGTTCGCTCCAAGCTCCATGAAGAGCTCGAGCACTTCGTCGTGCACTCGTCCCGGGTTTGCTGCGGGCTTGTCGAGCTTGTTGAGGACCACGATAGGCTTGAGTCCGAGCTCGATTGACTTTTTGAGTACGAATCGAGTCTGGGGCATGGGGCCTTCCTGGGCATCAACGACGAGGAGTACGCAGTCGATCGATCGGAGGATTCGCTCTACTTCAGAACCGAAGTCGGCGTGACCCGGTGTATCGATGATGTTGATCTTGTGCGTAAGTCCAGTCTTCTTGCTCGTATAGTTGAGCGAAGCGTTCTTGGCGTAGATGGTGATGCCTCGTTCCTGCTCAAGCGTGTTCGAGTCCATCGAAGACGCATCCTTGACCATGCCGGTATATCGCATCATCGAGTCTACGATTGTCGTCTTTCCGTGGTCTACGTGGGCGATGATTGCTATGTTTCGAATATCCATTGTTTTTGTAATTTTGTTAAAAGCCCGCAAAGGCTGCCTTTGGTTAAAATGAAGCCTGATTAAAGCATTATTTAGGCCGCACTGCAAGTTTTAGCATTGACAGTAATCCTGGGAATATTGCCTTATTTTTCACTTCTTCATATAGATGAATGAATAGGCCGTATGTGGTATAGTGTTGGGTACAAATATTAGACATTATTCAGCATTCATACATGAAAAGCCGCATCCAATCTCTTACCAAGCATCTTAAAAAGAAGAAGATCTACATTCCCTTGGCACTTTTGCTCATCTTCGGAGCGTTCTCTGTCTTCGGAGGCAAAGGGGATGTGGCTGAGGAAATATACGCGGTAGAGCCAGCGACATTCGTTCAGGAGGTCGCGGTGACTGGCCAGGTGGTGGCAGCAAAGGATGCGAATATGACATTCGAATCAACCGGCAGGGTTGCCCGAATCAATGTGAAGGTCGGCGACGAGGTTCGAGCAGGACAGGTTCTTGCTTCTCTTTCGAACGGGGACGCGGCAGCTGCGGTTGCTCAGAGGCAGGCACGGGCCGACTCTCAGGCCGCACGCCTCGCTGAAGTTCGGACAGGGTCCAGAACCGAAGACGTGAATATCGCTCAGGCAGAATTTGACGGAGCGGTCATTGCCTATGGCCAGAGCCTCCAGTCGCTCGTAGACGAGATCAAGGATACCTATTCGAAGTCGGATGATGCGATCCGGTCTAAAGTCGATCAGCTCTACAGGAATCCGCGAACGGTAACTCCTGAAATTATCTCATTCGACAATTACACTCTTGCGGTATCGCTCAATGCGAAGCGGCTTAGGGCAGGAGAAATCCTTGCCGAATGGAGCAAGTCGGTCATGCCTCTCACGGTCGACACGTATTCCGCTTCGTATCTCAATGAAGCGCGAACGAATCTCGCATTCATGCGTGATTTCATGAATGACCTGTCGACCGCAGTCTCGGCCATCGAGGCGAGCTCGGCCATTCCTCAATCTACGATCGACAAGTATCGGTCTGACATTTCATCGGCACGATCGACAATCGGGGCTTCGTTCTCTGCGCTGACAGCTGCAGAGCAGTCATACAAGTCTGCCCTTACGACGAAGCAGACGAAAGAGCAGCAGCTCGCGCTCAAGAAGTCTGGATCGACATCGCAGCAGATCGCACAGCAGCAGGCGGAGTACAGGAGCGCTCTCGCTGACGTTCAGGCGGCACAAGCGGCTTTGGCCAAGACGCTCATTGTCGCTCCGTTTGACGGAGTCATCACCAAGGTGGATATCAAGGTTGGCGAAAGCTCTCCTGTCGGATCAAGCGCGCTTTCGCTTATCAGCTCGTCCGGATTCGAGATCGAAAGCTTCATCTCGGAGAATGATATTTCAAAGGTCATGATTGGACAGCCTGCCCGAGTCACGCTTGATGCATATGGAAGCGATGTCGTATTCTCTGCCGCGGTCAGCCAGGTTGATCCGAGCGAGACTATCAAGGACGGGGTCTCAACATACAAGACAAAGCTCCAGTTTACCCAGAACGATGATCGGATCAGATCGGGAATGACGGCAAATACGGTCATTCAGACAGCTGAAAAGCCGGCATCAGTCATCATCCCTCAGGAAGCCCTTTTCCTTGAAGGTGGCGAGAAGGTCGTAACGGTCGACGAGGCGGGCAAGCGCGTCAACAGAAAGGTCGTGACGGGAGGGATCAATACCCAGGGCAAGATCGAGGTGCTCGAAGGTCTCCTTGTCGGCGACAGGGTTGTAATCAAGAAGAAATAGGATGGCAGCCAAGAAAAAAGCGCATGTCTGGAGAGTCGGGTTCTTTCTCGCGTACCGGCAGGTCAAGCGGGCAAGCCTTTGGACTACCGCACTCATCATCGCGGTGATGACGCTGACATTCCTCAACCTCGTCGTGGTAAACGGCGTTCTCGTGGGGCTTATTGAAAGCTCGGTCGAGGCGACGCGAGACAGGGGGACGGGCGATGTCGTCATAACGACACTTCAGCAGAAGAATCAGGTTGAAAGAAGCCAGGACATTCAGAATGTGCTCAGGAGCCTTCCTGAGGTTAAGTCTTTCTCTGCGCGGTATCTCGGGAACGGAGTGCTCAACGCTGACTACCGACGGTTGCTGAGGCAGGACGAAAGCGCCAATAGCGTAGGGGTGACAATTGCCGGCATTGATCCGCTCAAGGAAAATGCGATCAGTCGAATGTCGGAGTATGTCGTTGAGGGATCGTACCTTCAGCCAAATGATCCTGATGGCATTCTTATCGGTTCAAACTTCCTTTTTAAGTACACTCCGATCGAAGTGTCGGGATTCCAGACGCTCAAGGACGTGGAGATAGGGAAGAAGCTCAAGCTCACCGTCGGAAGCAGCTCAAAGGAGGTGATCGTCAGGGGATTCGTCAAGTCAAAGGTTGACTCGACTGACTTCAGGGTGTTCATGATAGAAAGCGAAGTAAGGAAGATGATCGGCAGAAGCGAGCTGAACGTGAATGAGATTTCGATCAAGCTTGCGAGCGGTGCAACAGAGCAGGACGCCCTCCGGCTCAAGCAGATCCTTCTCAACAACGGCTTCGATGTGGGTGCGCGAATCCAGACATACGTTGAGGCGCAGCCGAAGTTCCTCAAGGATATGTCCGACACCTTCGGACTGCTCGGAAACATGATCGGAAGTATCGGTCTTGCCGTCGCATCCATCACGATTTTCATTGTGATCTTCGTTAACGCTATCACGAGAAGAAAGTTCATCGGAATCCTCAAGGGGATCGGCATCAGCCCGAAGGCGATCGAGGTCTCATATATCATCCAGTCCATCTTCTATGCCGTGACCGGATCGCTTCTCGGACTCCTCGTGCTTTACGGATTCCTGGTTCCGTATATCTATGCAAATCCGATCGACTTCCCGTTCAGCGACGGATACCTGTATGCGCCGCTTAGCGGGACAATGATCAGGGTCGTCCTTCTTATCACCGTCACTGTCATTGCCGGATACATTCCTGCGCGAATGATCGTCAAGAAGAATACCCTTGATGCGATTCTCGGACGATAGGAACTTTACTCATTTCAACCATTAACGAACAATCAAACCTGTATGAAGCCTGACCTGAAAGAAAACATAATCGCGACGCGAGGACTCAAGAAGTCATTCGTCGACGGAGACAAGGTGACGGAAGTGCTCAAGGGGATCGACCTTGAAATCAAGCGGGGCGAGTTCGTGGCGATCATGGGACGATCCGGAGCTGGAAAGTCTACGTTGCTGTACCAGATCAGCCTCCTTGATCATTCGACTTCGGGCCAGATTTATGTCGATGGCGTTCAGGTCACTGGCATGCATGAAGATGAGCGAGTCGATTTCCGGCTTAAGGAGCTCGGGTACGTATTCCAGGACTATGCGCTTCTCCCGGACCTCACTGCCAAGGAGAATGTGGCTCTGCCTCTCATCATGCAGGGCATGGAAATTCCCGATGCCTATGCGGTTGCCGAGCAGACTCTTGCCAGGGTGAGCCTGAGCCACAGGATAAACAATCTTCCGTCGAAGCTCTCGGGAGGAGAGCAGCAGCGAGTGAGCATCGCCAGGGCCATCGCCCATAAGCCGAAGATCCTCTTTGCCGATGAGCCGACCGCGAACCTTGATACCGAGTCATCGGCGCTCATCTTGAAAATTTTCCTCGAGCTCAATGCCGAGGGACAGACTATCGTCATGGTAACGCATGAGGACGAGTACGGGGATGCGACGGACCGGGTCATCTTCCTCAAGGATGGACAACTTTCAGAAGAGCGGTAGACTGGTCAGCAGGACAGTGAACTTAGAAAATAAAGCGGGCTCGGGCCTGCGATACGGGATGCCAAAAGCATCTCATTTTCTTTGCATTTGAAATCAAAATAGAAGGAGGACGGAATGAGGAGAATACATGAATTGTTGGTGAATGCTGTATCCGGAGAGAATCCGTTATTCGGGAAAGGGATCTTTGCCTTTCAAAATATTGATGGCAAACGGGCATATTTTCCGATCGACGTATCGGGCAAGGGCAATGAATGCCAAGTCAGCGACTTTTCGCAGTTCGACATCGCATCCATTACCAAATTTTTCCTTACTATCCTGTATCACATTCTCAGGGAACGATTTGGAAAATTCGATAACAATACGTTGGTCGCGCCTGTTCTCGGCATGTCGGGTGCTTTTACCGAGCATCTGACTGTCGGGCATCTGCTTCAGTTCTGTGCCCAATTCACTGCAAAAGGGTATCCTACAAAGGATATCGTTGCGCGCAGCAAAAACGGAGTGGTGAATGGCCTGACGGAAACCTTGACCTCATGCGGTCTTGAGAAGATGCCGGGCGAGTCATGGACATACGGGAATCCGCATTCGATTCTGCTTGGGTTTTTCCTTGAGCGGGCAATGGGCGAGTCGCTGGAATCATTGATGCAGAAGCATCTGCTGGATCCGCTTGATATGCACAGGACTACCGTGAGGCCTGTGCCTGACGGAAGTGTCATTCAGTCAGGCAAAGAGACTTCTGGCGGAACGATTCATGATCCGACCGCGAGAGCCGCCTTGAGTGAAGGGAGGGTGATTGGGTCGGCGGGATATTTCTCGACGGCCTCTGATCTTCTGAATCTCCTTGGGATGATTCACCAGGGAGGAATGCATGGCGAGAATCGGATCATCTCTGGGGAAACCGCTCGAACATTGCATGCCGGAATGCTGCCGATATTCGGAAATGGGGCGGGCAAATGGAATGTGTACCGAAAAGGTCTCGTTCCTGAAGCGTTCATGGACGATCTTGCCATATTCAAGCTTGGCCATACGGGCTGCATAGTCTTTGTCTCAAAAAGGCACGGTATATGCGGAACGGTACTGACTGACTACCTTATGTATCATTCTGAGTCAGAAAAAAGGACGCCTCTGTATGGGTTGTTCGCTCAGCTCGGTACGGCAGCAGGCCTTTGTCTGCTGTAATTCGGCTGGCGTTTCATTACAGGCCCGGCATCGCAGTTGTATGCGATGCCGGGCTATCTTGTTTTCTTAATCAGCAATCCGTGGTATGAATGCATTTGGTAAAAAAAAGATCTTTGGGCCAGAACCGTTTCTGGCTTTGATTTGGCTGAACATAAACAAGGAGGGAATATGCAAAAAGGAGGAATAAATTCACTGGTAACGCCAATCGACGTACCGCCAGATGCTGAGTTTCTGATTAAGAATGTGCACTCTGGTAAAGGCTGCGATAATGGTCACTATCAAGGCAGCATTTCTGTGATCAGGACAGTGGGTGAGCATCTGAAGGTGGAGGAACGAGAACGGCATTTCACGTTCATTGTCTCCACTCTCAATGGCTGCAGAATCCAGTGCAATGTCTACTCTTCAAGCGGCGACACGGTGGGCCATGCGGAAAAACTGGGGGAATCGTTCATCGATGCTCCTGAACCCGGTACGGGAAACAGCAGGCTGTGTGAGCACCTGATCAATGCATTGGAGGAGATCAAAAAACAGGCAGAGGAGAACAGGGGGTGAGGCTCAGTAGCCTGATGGGCTGCCCCGGAACGAATGTTGATTTCGTTCCGGGGCTTTTATTTATGCTAAAATCGAATGACAGTAATAATCAGCTAACTAAGTTAAAAAAATGGAATCAAATCCCGAGAACAGGGCTCCGTGGCAGAAGGTAGCAGAAGAAGAGGCGGCGGTCGAATATCCTTCTGGCCATGTCGAGGTTGTAAGGGAGGTCGAGACGGGACATGCTCGTGAGCTGGCTAAAATTAGAGAAGATAAGATGAAGAATTTCAGCGATCCCACTGAACTGTTCACCAAGATGGAGAAGGTCACGGCTTTCGTCAATCGACTCAGAGATCGGGTTGGTGATGCTGAGCTTGAAAGATACAGGGCGTACCACGCTCTTGTTGGAAGCACGCCGATGGCTGACGTCTCCGATCTTATGGATCTGCCAGGAGGCGAAATCGAAAAATTCATCCGGCACGAGCTTTGATTTTCGCTTTTTCCCGCATTTCTGCTATATTTTGACTCACGCATATAAGCCGCACGCCCAGGGCGCCTTTGCCTATACATATATATGAATCTAAAGAATATCAGGAACTTCAGCATCATCGCCCATATCGACCACGGAAAGTCCACGCTTGCCGACCGAATGCTTGAGCTTACGAATACCATCGAGAAGCGAAAGATGATGAATCAGGTTCTCGACAATATGGAACTCGAGCGAGAGAAGGGTATCACGATCAAGATGCGGCCCGTTCAGATGCACTATACGGTCAAAGCGGACATTGCTGCGACGAAAGGCGTCGAGGCTGGACAGTACCAGCTGAACCTCATCGATACTCCGGGGCATATCGACTTCTCGTATGAAGTGTCCCGAGCTCTCAAAGCCGTTGAGGGTTCTATTCTTCTCGTGGACGCGACGCAGGGTGTTCAGGCACAGACGCTGACGACGCTTCGAATGGCACAGGATGTGGGACTGAAGATTATCCCAGTTCTCTCAAAGGTGGATTCTCCTTTGGCACGACTTGATGATATCAAGGAGGAAATGATCACGCTTCTTGGCTGCGAGTTCGATGACATTATTGAGACGTCGGGAAAGACAGGTCAGGGTGTAGAGGGGCTTCTTCAGGAAATCATCAAGAAGATCCCTGCGCCTGTCGAGGAAATGCCTCAGTCAGGAAGCTTCCGAGGTCTCGTATTCGATTTTCAATATTCAAATCATAAAGGCGTAATCGTATTCGTCCGAGCAATGGACGGAACGGTCAAGAAAGGCGATGAGCTTCAGTTCAAGATTGCTGGGGAAAAATTCTATGCGCTCGAAGTCGGAATTTTCACTCCTGAAGAAGTCTCTACGGGAACTCTCGAGCCGGGACAAATCGGCTATATCGTAACTGGAATTAAGCAGCCGGGTATTGCATCAGTGGGAGATACCATCACTTTGAATAAGAAGCCTCTTCCGGAGCTTGCCGGTTATATGAGCCCTTCTCCGGTGGTATGGGCTTCGGTATACCCAGAAGATGCCGACGACTTTGAGCTTCTCAAGCAGGCGCTGGGAAGGCTTCGACTTTCAGACTCAGCCTTCTCTCATGAAGAGGAGTCCTCGGGCTCCCTCGGGCGAGGATTCCGGTGCGGGTTCCTCGGACTCCTTCATCTCGAAATCATCACCGAGCGACTTAAGCGAGAGTTCAATCTGAACCTTGTCATCGCGACGCCGAGCATTACTTATGAAGTTACGCTCAAGTCCGGATCAAGCGGCGCGGCAGTTCAGAACAGCCTTGGAAATATTTACTCGGGCCAGATCAAGACTGACGAAGTTACGGGCGAGCGAACGGTCATGGTGTATTCGCCGTCGCTTTTCCCAGACCATGGTCAGTATGAGCGCGTGCGAGAGCCTTGGGTTAAGCTTTCGATCATCACCCCTGACACATATACCGGTCCAATCTATCAGCTTCTCTATGATCATGAAGCGGAGCTCAAAGACACCGTGTCTTTCGGAGATGGACGAGCACAGCTCATTATCGATATGCCGCTTCGAGAGCTCATGCGAAACTTCTTTGACGAGCTCAAGAGCATCTCTTCAGGATACGCATCTCTTTCGTATGAGTTCGAAGGCTTGCGAGAAGCGGACGTGACACGAATGGACATTCTCGTTGCTGACGAGCCTGTTGAGGCATTTACAAAAGTGGTCGCAAATAGAAGGACGGACGAAGAAGGAAACAAGTCTGTTGACCGACTTGAAGCAGTGCTCCCGCGGCAGCTCTTCACTACGAAGATTCAGGCAAAGGTCAATGGACGAATTATCGCGTCGCGAACTCTTTCTGCGCTCCGAAAGGACGTAACCGGCTATCTGTACGGAGGCGATATTACGCGAAAGATGAAGCTCCTCGAAAAGCAGAAGAAAGGAAAGAAGAAGATGCTTGAGCGAGGGAAGGGTCAGGTGAACATTCCGCATGATGTGTTCCTGAAGATGATGAAGTCGGGAGATAACTAAAAAAGCCCTTCCGCACAGGAGGGGCATTTTTGAGTGATGAGTGCGTTGGTTGTGCCTACTGAAACAGGGCGGGAAGGTACATAAGCACCATTGATACGATAAGCACGATTCCGAGGGCTGACCATGCGAACTTGATGGCCTTCTGGTATTTTGGGTTGAACATGATGTCGTATATACTAGCAGCATTCATGAGGGAATTCCAGCAGAGAAATAGGACCAGGAAAAGACTCTATTCAAAGACGGTATTGCTCGTACTGTTCATTTTCGTCCTCCTTGTTGCTCGAGGCGTCGTAAGCGTGTATTTCAAGGAGCGAGAAAGCCGGGTGGAAATGGAACGGGCAAATGAGCAGAGGGCCGAGCTTCAGGCACGGTATGACAGGATCAAGGATCGGTCAGACCACCTCCAAAGCGATGCCGGAATCGAGGCAGAAATCCGAAGCAAGTTCGACGTCATCAAGGAAGGCGAGGGGGTTATCGTGATTGTCGACAAGGAGCTTCCTGTCGTCGAAGAAGACAAGCGGGGTGTCCTCAAGAAGTTCTGGGATTCGGTCGTCGGCGTCTTTAAAAAGGACGAGGCGACGACGACCGAAGACGGCTCTTCGGAATAATCATTTGAGCCTTGTGCAGCAAGGCTCATGCGCTATTTTGTGGCCTAAGAATGCAGGCCGATGTATAATGGGGAAGCTATGACAATAAAAATATACAGCACGCCATCATGCGGTTACTGCAAGGTCGCGAAGGAATTTCTTACCAGCCACGGAGTCGAATACACTGAAGTTGATGTCGCCGCAGACGTCAATGCCCGGGAAGAAATGGTAGACAAGAGCGGGCAGCTCGGAGTGCCGGTCTTCGACATCAACGGCCAGATTATTGTCGGATACAATGAGCAGCTTCTTTCGAAGGTTGTCGGAATTGGAGGACAGTCTGCGGACGCTGCAGCTGGCTCTCAGGCTTCGGCAGAGTAGTTCCTCATTCTCGGTTCAGCACATCACATGAAGAAATCAACAACGGTCATCGTCATCATTCTCGCTCTGCTTTTCGGAGCGTTCGCAACGTACTACGTGTACATGTCCAGGTCTGGAGATCCGAGTACGTGGAATGTCAGGGCTGGCGATCAGGTATACGTTCATTTCACATGGACGCTTCCGGATGGGACGGTGGCAGATACAAGCCGTGATGAAAAGGGTCCGTACGGATTCACATCGGGAGTTGGCATGGTCGTTCCCGGTTTCGACGAAGCCGTGGTTGGAATGAAGATCGGAGAAAGGAAGAGCGTCAAGGTTCCTCCTCAGAAGGCCTTCGATTCTCAGGGCGTCTCAAACGGCCGAAATGGCTATGCGGTTCCGCCCAATACCACTTTGACTTTGGACGTAGAAGTGCTAAACATAGAGAGGTAAGTCTCAGTCCATCCTGCGCGTGCGCAGGAATATGCCCCCGTAGTTCAATGGATAGAACAGTCCCGTCCTAAGGGGTAGATGTAGGTTCGATTCCTGCCGAGGGCACAAGACGAAAAAGAGACAGCTAATAATGCTGTCTCTTTTTCTGTCTCTGCGCACCGAAGGAGCAAGCAAACTGCTTTGCTTGCGTCAGGAATCGAAGCTGTTTTGAGATATTTTTGAGCCGGCGGAGCTCGGCGAAATAAAATATCCAAAACGGGTACTGGTCCTGTAAGGACCGATATCCTGCCGAGCCGGTGGCCTTTACTTTGCAACTAGTTTGCCTTACTGTAGGCGGCAGAAAGGATAATCAAATAATGAGTGAAAACAGTAAGTTCCCAAAATACTTGATGCAGATTGATGACAGGCTCGAATTCCTTCCCATCGAGCAAGCGTGCATCGCATACAATTCAGGATGGCAAAAGGTCGACTTCGGTTCTTGCGTCATTCTCGGCCCAGATTTTTCTGTCAGAAAAATGACTGACGAAGACAGACATAAGATCTCGAGGGCCGCTGAAGATCACGATGCGAGCAAGTGAGAGTCCCGCTTGGAAAACTCGGTCAAACAAAAGCCCCGGTACACAGATGTTGTACCGGGGCGAATTTTATTCGGGCTTCAGGACGCCGAAGATTAAGAAGTTGAGCTATTCTCGTATCCACTTGTCATATATAATGCGCATATGAACAACTCGAAGAATCAGCGTCACCAGCCAATCATCATTTCTCCGGAACAGGCGGACTATGCCCTTTTGGATTCCGGCGAGGGCATGAAGCTTGAGCGATACGGCAATGTGGTGCTTTCTCGACCTGACCCCCAGGCACTTTGGAAGAGGCGTTTGCCTGCAAGTGAATGGAATAAGGCAAACGCCTCATTCGCACGGACTAAAAATGACGAGCGCGGCGTCTGGGTGTACCAGCATAAAGACATTGAGAATGGATGGAAGATCAATTACGACAGCCTGACATTCAAGGTCAAGCCGACTCCGTTCAAGCATACGGGGCTTTTCCAGGAACAGATTTCAAACTGGCAGTGGGCGAGAGAAGTCATCGAAGCCAGAATCAAAGAGCAGGGCGGCCGTTCTGCCGATAAGCCCATTCGAGTACTGAACCTTTTCGGCTATACCGGTGGCGCGACTATCTCAGCTGCCAAAGCCGGAGCTGAAGTCACTCATGTCGATGCGTCAAAGTCGTCAATCACATGGGCAAAAGAAAATTCGGAACTCTCCGGACTTTCTGAACGACCCATCCGATGGATTCTCGACGATGCACACGGATTCGTAAAGCGAGAGCTTCGACGGGGTGCGACATATGATGCAATCATTATGGACCCGCCCGCTTTCGGACGAGGTGCGAAAGGCGAGGTATGGAGAATCGAAGATGATTTCCTGCCATTCCTCGAGAATACCTTGAAGCTGCTTTCCGATAAGCCTCTCTTCCTGATCCTTAACGGATATTCAGCTGGCTACTCTCCTCTGACGTATGAAAATAACTTGATCGAAGTCCAGAGAAAGCACGGTGGGACAGTTGAGAGCGGGGAGCTTGTCATTGAGGAAGAGGCTCAGTCAAACCTTGCCAGGAGGCTTCTTGCCTGCGGTATGGTCAGCCGGTGGAAGAAGTACTAGTCTGGCGAACTTCCACACCAGTGCCCTCTTCAGGTCATGGCCGTTTTGCTGGCCAATATGCAGGGCTGGAAAAGATGCGTCGGATATGCTAAAGTGCTCGGCATGGACGAACAGATCCAGGAGCTCAATGAGAAGATCGATGAGTTGAGGGAAATTGTCGAAGACAATGCCCGAATGACCGCAAGCCTTTACAAGCGAGCGAAGTTTGCCATGTATGGAATCATCCTGAAATGGTTCATCATCATCGGTATCACCATTGGGGCCTTCTACTACGTCCAGCCGCTCATCGACGGCATCGTCCAGACATATTCTGGATTGACTGGAGGAAGCGGAACTGATTTGTTCAATCTGATCAAGTCGTTCTAAAAAAGAAAAATAGCATGCCGAGATAGCTCAGTTGGTAGAGCATTTCCCTGAAGAGGAAGGGGTCGCCGGTTCGAATCCGGCTCTCGGCACCAGATACAAAAGAAAAACCGCCACGCAAAAAAACAGGGGCGGTTTTTCTTTTTGAGGGTATCGCTATTGCTGCACCTTTTAATCGCGTGGTATGATTAGCCTGCACATTACAAATTTCAGAAAAAATCCATGCAAGACAAAGATACAGAGTTTCTCGAATTTATTGTTAAGTCTCTCGTCGAAAACGCAGATGCCGTGAAGACGAGCAGGCGAGTTGACGATATGGGAGTCTTCGTTGAATTGACTGTAGACCCGGCAGATATGGGAAAGATCATCGGCCGAAACGGTCACACTGCCCAGGCCATCCGAACCATCATGAAGGCATTCGGAAAGAAGCATCAGGCAAACATCAGCATCCAGATCAAGGAGCCTGCGGGCGGGACTCGGGACTTCGGATCTCTCAAGACTGTAGACAATGCGATTGCGGATTTGAATATGTAGACCTAAGCAAAAGCCCCGGCATATTGCCGGGGCTTTTGCATTTCTATGACGCATACTATACTTATTTGCATGAAGCTCTTCCTGGTCATCATCATGAACGTCCTTGCCGTGGCACCTATCGTCTATCTTGCGATGTCGCCCGAAGCTATATCCACTCTTTTCTCCGTATCGACCGCATCTGTTATTCCGGAAGCGGTCCGGCGCGCATTGCTGCTCGCAATTCCTGCAGTGCTCGCGGTCATTCTCAGTTTTTCCGTGCGCAAGCGTTCGGTCTCGATCGCTCTTGTCGGTTGGGCGGTCGTCGCCGGCGCCTTCCTGTTTCTGTAGGCATGCAGGCTGTGCATGAAGTCATTCCCGTGCTATATTCGCAAAAAAATGAATTTCCATATCATCACTCTTTTCCCAGAATCGCTCAGCTCATATCTCAATGAGTCTATTGTCGCGCGGGCCCAGAAGCAGAGGCTGATAAAGGTAAGCACGTACAACCCGCGCGACTTCGTGAAGCCGACGAAGACGCAGGCCAAGAATGAGAAGCCGTATCTTCGAGTTGATGACCGGCCATACGGCGGCGGACCTGGAATGGTAATGCTAGTAGAGCCTGTGACGAAGTCGATTCAGAAGGCACTCGCTGCCGCTCAGAAAAGAAAGAGCTTCAAGAGGTCTCTCATCGTATTCTTGAGTCCCACAGGTACGCAGTTCACAAATGAACTGGCGAGCGAATATGTGTCTGAATATTCAGACATTGTTATCGTCTGCGGAAGATATGAAGGCATCGATGCTCGGATCAAGCAGATTTTCCCGATGGTAGACATCACGGTTGGACCGTTCGTGACGACAGGAGGCGAGCTTCCGGCCATGCTCATGATCGACGTCATGGCTCGGCAGATTCCAGGAGTTCTCGGAAAGTTCGAAAGCAGGGAAGAATCACGTATATCATCGAGCGATGTGTATACGCGGCCGGAAGTTTTTAAATACAAGGGCAAGGAGTATGCCGTACCTGAGGTTTTGCTTTCAGGGGATCACAAGAAAATAGACCTCTGGAGGGCTGAGACGGGAGGGGTCAAAAGCGCCGCCGGCATCGAGCCCGGGCAGCGTGCCGCTGCCCTCGGGAAGCCGGCGGCGCCAGCCAAACCGACCAAAAAGACCCCTGGGTCAAGTGGACAAGTATCCAAGCCACAGAAATAGCCATCCGTACCCCCTAAGTTACCCCTCGGATGTCAACAGTTTTGCGTTGACACCTGTGGATAAATCCTTTAATATTAAGTTCCTGCGTTAGACGATTGAGTTATACGGGCAGCTCTTTCGCGGACATTCATTTTTTCTTCAGAGAATCGCCCGACTTTCTGAAGAGGAATTGAATTCAAACTCCTGCTATTACTGGGAAACTAATAGCATTTTTTACATATCCCACTTAACCCAGACGCTTGCATATGCGCCAGAAAAAGTATTTTTCTAGGTTCAAGGAGCCGCTAGCACCGCTCCCTAACCTGGTGGAAGGTCAGATCGAATCTTATAAATGGTTATTGGACAAGGGACTCAAGGAGGTATTCAGCGAGTTCGTGAATATCAAGGACTACTCGGACAAGAAGTTCGAGTTGGACTTCACAGGCTTTGAGATCGTAGCTCCCAAGTATGACGAGTTTCATGCGAAGGAAAACAAGATGAACTTCGAAGGGGGCCTCAAGGTCATGGTAAAGCTCAAGAACAAGATCCTCGGCTCAACTAAGGAACAGGAGATCTTCATGGCCGACTTCCCGATGATGACGGACCACGGTACGTTCATCATTAACGGTATTGAGCGACTCATCGTTCCGCAGATCATCCGATCATACGGAGCCTTTTTCACGTCCCAGGAAGTGAAAGGCAAGAATTACTTTGGAGCGAAAATCATCCCTGCGCGAGGCGCATGGATCGAGATCGAGAGCGATGCCGACGGAGCTGTCTACGTTCGAATCGACAGAAAGCGAAAGTTCCCAGTGACTTCGCTTCTTCGATCGTTCGGAGTAGAGACTGACTCTGACATCAAGGATCTTTTCAAGGATAGCCAGTACGGAAAGCAGTATATCGAGGCGACTCTTGCGAAGGATCATGCAAAGACAAAAGAAGAAGCGTACATCGAAATCCACAAGCGACTTCGAGACGGAGACCTCGCTACGGCTGAAAATGCCCGAGACTTCTTCAACTCTCTCATGAGCGCGGAGCGATACGACCTTTCAAAGGTCGGACGATTCCGATTCAACCAGCGATTCGGCAAGGACATGGGTGAGAAGGCCCTCTCACAGATGACCCTTACAGTCGATGACCTCGTATCTACGATCAAGATGCTCATCGAGCTCAACCATAACCCTCTTGCGGTTAAGGACGATATCGACCACCTCGGTTCCCGACGAGTGCGATTCGTAGGAGAGCTCCTCCAGCAGAAGATCCGAGTCGGTATGACTCAGATCAAGCGAAACATTCAGAACCGAATGTCTACTATTGATACGGATGCGAACCTTCCGGTTCAGTTCATCTCTCCTCGACCTCTCCAGGCTCGAATCAAGGAATTCTTCACGACGAACCAGCTATCGCAGTTCATGTCACAGGAAAATATCCTTGCGGAAATCGAACATCTCCGAAGAATCTCTGCCCTAGGACAGGGAGGTCTTACGCGAGAGCGAGCAGGTATCGAAGTTCGAGACGTACACCCTTCGCATTACGGACGAATCTGCCCGATTCATACGCCTGAAGGTCAGAACATCGGTCTCGTACTCCAGCTTGCGACATATGCGCGGGTAAACCACTTCGGTATGATCGAGACTCCGTACGCAAAGGTTAAGGACGGAAAGATCACTAAGGAAATCGTATACCTCAATGCGCTTGAGGAAGAGGGGCATAAGATCGCCCATGCCGCTACTAAGTATGACGAAAAAGGCAATATCGAAGAGGAAATCGTGGAAGTTCGAATCAAGGGCGAGCCGGTTCTCATCAGCCGAGACGAAGTTGACTTCATCGACGTTGCTCCTGAGCAGGCATTCTCTATCTCGACTTCAATGATTCCATTCTTGAACCACGACGATGCCAACCGAGCGCTCATGGGTTCAAACATGCAGAAGCAGGCCACTCCTTGCATCGTTCCTGAGGCACCATTGGTTGCGACAGGTATCGAGGAGAAGGCTGCGCAGGATACGGGCCGAGTCATTCTTGCTCCTGAGGAAGGAACCATCATTGCGGTAGACGCAAAGAAGATTGTTCTTAAGGGCGCAAAGAAGGAGCACGAGTTCCGACTTGCGACATACAGCCGAACGAACCAGTTCACGGCTTCTCATCAGCGACCAACGGTTTCTCTCAACCAGAAAGTCAAGCGAGGCGATGTCCTTGCTGACACATCTACGTCTGTAGACGGACAGATGGCTCTCGGGCAGAACTGCCTCATCGCCTTCATGGCATGGTCTGGAGCAAACTACGAAGATGCCATCATCCTTTCAGAGCGACTCGTTAAGGACTCTAAGTTCACAACGGTTCATATCGAGGAATTCGTCATCAATGTACGAGACACGAAGCTTGGTCCCGAAGTCACGACTCACGACATTCCAAACGTTGGCGAGAACCGACTGAAGAATCTCGACGTAGACGGAGTCATCCGAGTGGGTGCCGAAGTTCGACCTGGCGATATCATCGTCGGAAAGATCACGCCTAAGACTGAGACTCAGCTTACGCCTGAAGAGCGACTTCTCCGATCAATCTTCGGAGAGAAGTCACGAGACGTGAAGGACACATCAAAGCGACTCGAAAACGGAAAGAAGGGACGAGTCATCGGCGTGAAGGTCTTCTCACGAGAGAAGGGCGACAAGCTCGACTCAGGAATCATCAAGCGAATCCACGTTGAGGTTGCGGTCCTCCGAAACATCTCAGTGGGTGACAAGCTTGCCGGACGACACGGAAACAAGGGAGTTATCTCTCGAATCCTTCCTGTCGAAGACATGCCATTCATGGAAGACGGAACTCCTGTGGACATGATCCTTACGCCGCTCGGTGTACCGTCTCGAATGAACCTCGGTCAGATCCTCGAGCTCCACCTCGGACTCGCGGCCAAGACTTTGAACTACCAGGCCGTAGTTCCTCCTTTTGCCGGAGCGACTGTAGACGAAGTTAAGAAGGAACTCGTAAATGCCGGTTTCAACGAAAGCGGCAAGATGAAGCTCTTCGACGGACGAACTGGAGAGAAGTTCGAGCAGGATATCGCGGTCGGATACATGTATATCCTCAAGCTTCACCACATGGTGGACGACAAGATCCACATGCGATCAATCGGTCCGTACTCTCTCATCACGCAGCAGCCTCTTGGAGGAAAGGCGCAGGGAGGAGGACAGCGATTCGGAGAAATGGAAGTGTGGGCGCTCGCTGGTTACGGAGCCGCTCATACGCTCCGGGAAATGCTTACTATCAAGTCGGACGATATCCAGGGACGATCCCAGGCATTCGACTCGATCGTAAAGGGTCACAAGCTGCTCGAGCCAAACGCTCCTGCGTCATTCAACGTACTTCTTTCAAACTTGAGAGGACTCGGAATCGACGTTGAGCTCAGAAACGAGGATGTGGAAGGTCGAATCATAGAAGCAACTGACGTACTCGAGGTCTAGCCACAGTCTCAGAAGCACTATTCAACCAACAAAGAATACAAACATGACTATCAAAAATCCTCTTACAATCAAAAACAAGGAACACTCGATCGACGAATTCAATTCAGTCGTATTGAAGCTCGCATCGCCTGACCGAATCCGAGAATGGTCTTACGGAGAAGTCACGAAGCCTGAGACGATGAACTACCGAACTCAGCGATCCGAGAAGAACGGTCTCTTCGACGAGAAAATCTTCGGTCCTGAAAAGGATTACGAATGCTATTGCAGCAAGTACAAGGGAATCCGATACAAGGGAATCGTCTGTGAAAAATGTGGAGTAGAGCTCACGCGGTCTATCGTTCGACGAGAGCGAATGGGCCATATTGAGCTTTCTGTTCCTGTTGCTCACATCTGGTACCTCCGAACGCTTCCTTCGCGAATTGCCACTGTCCTCGGAATGAGCGCGGCTGACGTAGAAAAGGTGGTGTACTTCGCAGGTTACCTCGTAACTGCGGTAAACAAGGACGAGAAGGAGAAGCTTCTCAAGGAACTCGACGGCGAGTACAAGAACAAGGTCAAGTCTCTGAGCGATGAGAAGTCTCGAGAGGCTCTTACTGAGCTCCTCATGGGCGCAAAGCGAGAGATCGAAAGCATCGAGATCGGAAAGGTTCTCGATGAAGTCGAATACCATAAGTTCTCTCTCAAGTACGGCGTCTGCTTCACTGCAGGTATCGGTGCCGAGGCGGTATTCAATATTTTCAAGCAGCTCGATATGAAGAAGCTCCTTGTACAGCTCGAAGAAGGCCTTCAGAAGGTTTCTGCGGCTGAGCGAGAGAAGCTCATGCGACGAGTCAGCCTCGTGAAGTCAATGTCACGATCAGCGATCCGGCCTGAATGGATGTTCATCAATGCTCTTCCGGTTATTCCGGCGGCACTTCGACCGATGGTTGCCCTCGAAGGAGGACGACATGCGACGTCTGACGTGAACGATCTCTACCGACGAGTGATCAATCGAAACAACCGACTCAAGAAGCTCAAGGAGATCAATGCTCCGGATGTGATCCTTCGAAACGAGAAGCGAATCCTCCAGGAAGCCGTTGATGCCCTCATCGACAACTCGATCCGAAACGGAAGCACGGTATATGCCGGTCTCAATGCGGCACAGCGACGACCTCTCAAGTCTCTTGCGGACAACCTCAAGGGTAAGCGAGGCCTATTCCGACAGAACCTCCTCGGTAAGCGAGTGGACTACTCTGGACGATCAGTAATCGTAGTAGGCCCTGACCTCAAGCTCAACCAGTGCGGGCTTCCAAAGCATATGGCACTCGAGCTCTTCCGACCGTTCGTTATCTCTGAGCTCTTGAAGCGAGAGATGGCCTTCAACATCCGAGGCGCATCGCGACTTATCGATGACGGTATTCCGGAAGTTTGGGCGATCCTCGAGCAGGTGATCAAGAACAAGCGAGTGCTCCTCAACCGAGCTCCTACGCTTCACCGACTCTCTATCCAGGCTTTCATGCCGGTCCTTATCGAAGGAAATGCGATCCAGGTACACCCTCTCGTATGTTCACCGTTCAACGCGGACTTCGACGGAGACACCATGGCCGTTCACGTGCCGCTTTCTGAGGAAGCTCAGAAGGAAGCCGAGATGATCATGGAATCATCAAAGAACATCCTCAAGCCTGGTTCCGGAGACCCTACGGTCACGAACAAGATGCTCGACATCGTTCTTGGATCATACTGGATGACAAAGAATGTCGCCGGAGAGCTTGGCGAAGGAAAGGTATTCGCGAGCCCTGAAGAGGCAGTTGCCGCACAGTCATATGGCATCGTCTCATACCGAGCGCAGATCAAGGTTCGGCCTGTCACTGAAGGCCCTCAGGCTGCAAAGTATGCAGAGTTCGAAGGCAAAGTATTCGATACGACTGTCGGACGAATCCTCTTCAACGAGCTTCTTCCTGCTGACTATCCATTCGTGAACAAGGAAATCACGAAGAGCGTCATGAACGGAATCATGGACGACATCATTACGCACCGAGGAATCGAGAACGTTCCTGCGCTTATCGACAGCGTCAAGACATTCGGTTTCAAGTATGCGACACAGTCTGGAGTCACGTGGTCTATCGACGACGTAAAGGTTCCTGAAGGAAAGGCGGCCGTTATCGACGTCGCTCAGGAAAAGTCAGCAGAAGTCATCGGACAGTACAATGAAGGACTTCTTTCAGAGGATGAGAAGACTCGAAAGAACGTCGAGATCTGGCAGGATGCCAAGGCCCAGGTTGAAAAGCTCGTCGAGCAGACGATGGACAAGCGAAGCCCGGTTTACGACATGGTGAACTCAGGAGCCCGAGGTTCCCTCGGTAACCTTACGCAGATGGTAGGTATGAAGGGACTCATCTCGAACGCTCAGGGAGAGACAATCGAGCTTCCGATCGTATCGTCATTCAAGGAGGGACTTACTCCTATCGAGTACTTCGTAACGACTCACGGTGCGCGAAAGGGTATGACCGATACCGCCCTCAACACCGCTCGAGCCGGTTACCTTACGCGACGACTCTTCGTAGTGGCGCAGAGCGTCATGATCACGGAGGAAGATTGCGGAACTAAGGAAGGCGTAGCCATCCACCGAGTAGGGGCTTCAGGAATCGCGACTTCACTCGTGAAGAGCGTCACTGGACGAGTCCTCTCTAAGGATGTCACAAATGCGACAGGCGAAGTTCTCTTCAAGCGAGGCCATCTCGTTTCAAAGGACGATGCCGGAATCCTCGAAAAGGCTGGCATCAATGAAGTTTCAGTGCGATCGCCTCTTGCCTGCAAGACGGAGCAGGGCGTATGTACGCAGTGCTACGGATACGACCTCGGACGAAACAAGCTCGTCGAAGTGGGAGAAGCAGTCGGTACGGTTGCCGCACAGGCGATCGGAGAGCCTGGTACTCAGCTTACGATGAGAACGTTCCACGCCGGAGGTGTGGCCGTTGTCGGAGGAGACATCACGGCCGGTCTTCCTCGAGTTGAAGAAATCTTCGACAACCGAACTCCGAAGAACCCGGCTATCATCGCCACTCATGACGGTGTCATCACTGAAGTGAAGGAGGTGAACAAGGAGCGAATCATCAAGCTTCTTCCGGATGTTCCAACGAAGTCTAAGAAGGGAAGCGAAGTCGAGTACACATTCCACTATGCGCGAGTTCCAGTCGTAAAGATCGGACAGCATGTATCGAAGGGAGACTTCCTTACTGACGGTTCCGCTGACCTCGAAGAGCTCTTCGAGCTCGGAGGCCGAGAAAAGGCTCAGGAATACATCATCGCGGAAGCGAAGAAGATCTACGAGCTCCAGGGAGAGAACGTATCTCGAAAGCATCTTGAGGTGGTCGTCCGGGAAATGTTCGGACGAGTTCGAGTCAAGGAGACTGGAGATACTCAGTTCGCAGCGGGAGACTACGTTGAGAAGTTCGAGTTCGATGCGATCAACCGAGCGACAGTTGCATCAGGAGGAATCGAGGCGAAGGCCGTTCCGGTAATCATGGGTATCGCGGAAGCGTCACTCAACCGACGAAGCTTCCTCTCAGCGGCATCGTTCCAGCATACGAACCGAATGCTCATCTCTGCATCACTCAAGGCCAATAAGGATCCTCTCTACGGTATTATGGAAAACGTAATCATCGGACGATTGATCCCTGCAGGTACCGGATTCAAGGGAAGCGCGAAGAATCAGATGATTGAGGACTTCAGGTCTCAGATCATCGAGACGGAAGGCGAGAACGAAGTGCAGGCATAAGCCGCACATGACGGGCAGCACGGGTTAAAGTATTAGTCCCTAATAACTTAATCCGGCTGCCTTGCAGGGCCCTCTTTGCGGACTCATCCGACTGCGAAATGCAGGAGCGGAGGACGCAAACAGGTTCGTGCAAGGCAGCCGGACACCATTACGCATTACATGTCATCAGCAGCAGAACAAATAAAAGAGCGGCTGGGGATTGCCGAGGTGGTCGGTTCGTA